>JAZGJJ010000238.1 GCA_036482575.1 Thermodesulfobacteriota bacterium | reverse complement strand
CCTCAGCGGGTCGAAGCTCATCCCTTTAACCCCTTCCAACTCCACCGAATTCTCTCTTAGAAGCTCCGCGAGCACGGAAGGCCTTATGAATTTTCCGTAGTCGTGCGTGCCGGGGTGGACCATCCCGAGTATGTCCTCGGCGACGAATATGGCGAAGAACCTCGCCTTGAGCGTCTTGCTTATCGTGGAGAAGAAGAAGAGCCCTCCCGGCCGGAGCATCAAGAGCGAGTCCTTTATAAACCCTTTGAGGTCGTCCACGTGTTCGAGCACCTCGGCGCATATGACGCAGTCGAATGGTTTTGGTTTTTCCTTTTCGAAGAGATCGGCCGCCGATGACACCCTGTAGTCGATCTTGAGCCCTGTGCTCTCCGCGTGTTCTTTAGCGGCCTCTATGGAGAGCGGCGAGAGATCTATCCCGGTTACGACAGCTCCGCTAACGGCGAACCTCTCGGAAAGGAGCCCGCCGCCGCAGCCGACGTCGAGCACCCTCTTCCCTTTGAGCCCGCCCATGGCCCCTTCGGCCTTCTCCTCGAAGTAGTCGAACCTGAGCGGCGTTATGTCGTGGAGTGCGGAGAGCCTGCCCTTGGGGTCCCACCAGTCCCGCTTGAAGGCGTCGAACTTTTGAGCTTCAGTCTGCACTTTTCAGAAATTCCTTCGGCGTCACTATCTTTATTCCCATATACTTTTCTATATGCAGCACCGCTTTATCTCCCGTTATAATGTAGTCCGCCTTTAACGCGACCGCGCATGCTATGAACTTGTCGTCGTCAGGGTCGCTCTCGATTACCTTTATATCAGGTGTTTTTGTCGTAAAGAGTATGTTGGAGCCGCTTGAGAAGAGCGAGAGTAACTCCGCGAGTTCGTCTTCGTCCTTGAGACCTATTCTGTTTAAGACCTCTACATATTCATCGAGGATGTCGGCCGAGAGGCAGAGGATTATCTTTTGGTCCTTCCAGAGGTCTATTATCCTTCTCGGGTTTCCGCCGAGGAAGGACGAGACAAAGACGTTCGTGTCGATAACGACCCTCACGGGCGGTTTTTTCTGACTTCTTTCACGGCCTCCTCTATAGACCCCGGCGTTACGCCTTTATCCCTCAGCTTGTCGCCGATTCTGCTCCACAGGTCGTCGATATATCCGCTTATGTCCCTCTCCTTTACGTAGTCTTCGATAAGCCCCCGGACCATCTGGCTGGTGGTCGTGCCCTCGGCACGGGCAAGCCTGGAGAGTCTGTCCTTGAGTTCGGGGTCCATCCTTATAAGCATCTGTGTCGCCATTGCGGTCACCTCCTAATATATCTTGTATATATTGTATATCGTTTGTATGGGAATGTCAACCCCCTCAGTCCAGACCGTACTCCTTCCACCTCTTCGTGACGAGCTCCACCACCTCCGGGTCCATCTCGATCTTCTCGCCCCACTTTCTCTCGGTCTCGGGCGGAACCTTATTGGTCGCGTCGATACCCATCTTGCTCCCGAGCCGCTCCTTCGGGGAGGAGAAGTCCAGGTAGTCTATGGGAGTGTCCTCTATAATTACGGTGTCCCGGCCCGGGTCGACCCTCGTCGATAGCGCCCATATGACGTCGGCCCAGTTATGCACGTCTATGTCCTCGTCCACGACGATTACGTATTTAACGTAGAGGAACTGTTTCAGCACTCCCCAGAGCCCCATCATTATTCTCCTTGCCTGCCCGGGGTACGCCTTCTTTATCGATATCACGGCGATCCTGTAGGATACCGCTTCCATGGGGAGGGAAAAATCCACCACCTCCGGGAACTGGAGTTTTAGCGAGGGGAGGTATAGCTCGTTCAGGACGGTCCCGATGACGGCGTCCTCCTTCGGCGGCCTTCCGGTTATGGTCGTCAGGTAGAGCGGCTCCTTCCTGTGCGTTATGGCCTTAAGGTGAAAGACCGGGAAGGGCTCGGCCGGGTTGTAGTAGCCCGTGTGGTCGCCGAAGGGCCCCTCGGGCTCGGCCTCGCCCGGAATTATTTCCCCTTCGAGCACTATCTCGGCGCTCGCGGGTACCTTTAGCGGTATGGTCTTGCACTCGACCAGGTCTACTGCTTTTTTCCTCAAGATCCCGGCGAAGTGGAACTCGCCGACGTTTTCGGGCACCGGGGTGACCGCGGCCACGGTCGTCGCCGGCTCGCACCCTATGGCAACGGCTACGGGCATGGGCTTTCCCGTCTTCTCCCAGAGCCGGAGGTGGTGCGCCCCCCCTCTCTGCGGGAGCCACCGCATGATGAGCCTCTTTTCGTCGAGTTTCTGCATCCTGTAGACCCCGACGTTAAACGGCCCACCGTCCGGGGACCGGGTTACGACGAGCGGCCAGGTTACGAGCGGTCCGGCGTCTCCGGGCCAGCACTTTATTATCGGCAGGAGCGAGAGGTCCGCGCTATCCCCCTTAAGGACCACCTGCTGGCAGGGGCCGCTCATGACGGTCTTCGGGCCGAGGGTAAGGAGCTTGCTGAAAAACGGGACCTTTTTTATCGCCTCCCAGAGCCCCTCCGGCGGCTCCGGCCTCTGAAGGTACGCTATGAACTCCCCTATCTCCGACAGTTCATCCTCGGTAACGCCCAGCCCTATGGCCACCCTCTCTCGCGTGCCGAAGAGGTTGGCCACAACGGGCATATCGTGCCCCTTCACATTTTTGAATATAACCGCCGGCCCTCCCGTCCTGACGAGCCTGTCCATGATCTCCGAGAGTTCAAGGACCGGGTCCACCTCCGCGCTCACTCTCTTAAGGAGGCCTTTTCTCTCGAGCGCCTCCAGGAAACCTCTCATATCCTTACATATCATCGGAAAACTCCTTTCAGAAAGGGACGGCGCTGTCGAGGGCTATGGCCAGCAGTATTATAGCCCCTCCGGTCACGTTGGCCACGAAGCCCCTGAACGCAGCCTCTCTCGTCGGGTTCTTTTTGATCTTCACTGTTATGGCCAGGAATAGGGTAAGGGCGGCCGCGATCCCCGTGTAGTAGATCGGCCCGAGGCCGAGGGTCCATCCCGTAAGGACGAGCGTCAGGGCCATGCCGACGTAGAGGAGCGTTACGGCCGTATAGACGTGTCTTCCGAAGAGTATGGCCGTGGACTTAACGCCCGCCTTCAAGTCGTCATCCCTGTCCATAAGTGCGTAGACCGTATCGTAGGCCGTTGACCAGAAGACGTTCGCGAGGAATATAAGGAGTGCGGCCGCGGCCACCTCTCCGGTGGCGGCGGCCCAGGCCATTACCGCCCCCCATCCGAACGCCATACCGAGGAAGGCCTGCGGCAGGGAGCTGACCCTCTTTATGAGCGGGTAGGTGGCTGCGAGCAGCAGGCCGGCCATTGAGAGGAGGATGGTAAGCGGGTTAAGGAAGAGTACCAGCACGAAGGCCAGGGCCGAGAGGGATAAGAATACAACGGTAGCCTCCCGCACATCGAGCCTGCCGTCGGCAAGCGGACGCGTCTTTGTCCTCTCCACCTGCCTGTCGAACTCTCTATCGGCTATGTCGTTAATGGCGCAGCCCGCGCTCCTCATGAGGAAGGAGCCAAGGATGAAGATTACAAGGAGCTTTGCCGGGGGCGCGCCGCCCGTGGCGAGCAGCAGCGCCCAGAGCGTGGGGCAGAGCAGGAGTGCCGTGCCGTATTGCCTGGTAAGCCGTATCAGGTCCGATACGGCGATGAGTTTGGTCGTAAGCGTGTGCGTCGCAGTCAAGGCCTACCTCGCCCGGGTCGACCCCGCAGGGGGGGGAGGGGGGGGTGAAAGGTGGATGGCCGATACGAGTCCGGGGCTGAAGAGCTCGGTTACCGCCGCCTTTATTACCCAGACGTCGGTCTTGTTGCGGTTAAAGAGCAGTTGGCGTCTGGCGAAAAAGGACGTTTGTACGTCCACACCCAGGTCCGTTGCGGCCTCCGCGCACCTGACCGTTCCCAGCCCGAGCCTCTCCTTCATAAACGGTACGTTCTTATCCGCGAGCACCCTGCCCAGCGGCTCCTCGCCGGAGGTGAGCACGTCCACAAGCCCCCGCTCTATGCACTCCAGAGGTATGACCGTGTGTGCGTAGACGAGCCTTTTCCCCTCCACGGTAAGCCACACCTCCCTTTCCATCGAAGGCGAGTTTACCTCCTCTTCGAGGTAAGCGGCCATCTCGGGAGATAAGGTAGAGGTACGCCTGCGCTTCATCTCGACTTCGACCTTGGAGCCGAAAAGGGCTTCGAGCCGCAGCGTTAGCGAGCCTCCGGATAGGATGAGTTCTTTCTGGTCCGCGCCGAGGGCCGATGCCCCCTCTGAGCCTTCCCACTCCCCGGCGCTCAGCCAGTCGTCACAGTAAAGGGTGGTCTCCATAGTATGGTGCTGCCGCACGGTTAATGTCATAAACGGCCCAATACAGCGTTAGTATCTCGTACCCCGACGGTCGCCGTGAATTGAAACACCATCATGGTGCTGCCGCACGGTTAATGTCATAAACGGCCCAATACAGCGTTAGTATCTCGTACCCCGGCGGTCGTCGTGAATTGAAACACCATCATGGTGTAAATACCATATCCGGGGGGGGTGGGTCAATGATATAGAGGAGATAGGTTGAAAGGGTTGGCCGGGGCCGGAGGACCGGCGGGGAAACCGCAGTTATCCCGCGTCTTGCGGGTTAACTTTTCGGGCGGGAACTTTTACGTCTGGCAAGCGGCTTGCCGGGTTACGCGGAGCCCTTGTTCTCCCCGTCGCCTTCCTCTCCGGCGGACAACTCGGAAGCCTTTAAAAAGGCGTCCACGCTGCACTTAAGCGCCACGACGGTGGAGTTGCTCGGGCAACGCAGGACCTTCAGGAGCTTGCCGACATAGATAAGCTCTTCCGGGCTCAGGTCCATGACCCTTGAAAGCTCCTCTTTGCCGAAAGGGGCCGTATCTTCCCCGGCAAACGAGAAAGCCCCACCCTCTGCCCCTTCGCCCGGCTTTCCCCGCCCGGTCAGGAGCCAGTCCACCGACAGGCTGTTGATATCGGCGAACTTGATTATGAGGTTGGTGGGCATCTTGCCCCTCTTTTTGTAGTTAGAGAGGGCCTGGGGCGTGACGTCCAAAGCCCTGGCCACCGCCGAGTCGTTCTTGAGCTTGCCCGAAAGCTTCATCCTCTCGATGATATCCCTGTAACTCAGTGTCATTTTGCCTGCTCCTTTCTTATGTAAAGCATTTCCCTGGTGATGGCGCTGTATCAGGCGGCGCGGTACGGAAGCGGTATTTTCCGATAGGGAGAGGGGTAATCCGGGCGCCACCTGCACTTTTTTCAGATATTGCCCCCCCCGGTTATTGGCAAGAAAACACTTATTGCTTTCCCACGCAACTGCCCTTCAAGTCCGGCAGGGGTCTAATTAGAGACTAAACAGAGTATAAACCCATGGGAGCGTATTGTCAACTCCGGCCGGGATTTAAACGGGCTCTTAATTGTGGAGCCCCCCTGGCCGCTATCCGCCCCTCGTCGGGTCTCGCCCCCTGCCGGGCGTTTATGGTGGGCGGTACTGGGTTCGAACCAGTGGCTTCCACCGTGTGAAGGTGGCACTCTACCGCTGAGTTAACCGCCCTTTAATACGGAAGACAGGATTCTACGTGGACTGCATAGGCGAGTTTTATATATGATATAAGAAGCGCTAACCGGTGTCAAGAGGTTCTCCGCCATCTAGGTATTTTCTGGTTGCTCAGGAGAGTGCGGCCGGGGTATACTTGATAAAATGAGGATAATGGGGTTGGACCTCGGCAAGAAAAGGATCGGGGTGGCGATAAGCGACGAGTCCGGCCTGACCGCGCAGCCCCTGACCCAGCTTGAGAGGAGTTCCGCCGAGAAGACGATGGAGGCGCTCCTTGAGATAGCGGCCGAGTGGTCCGTCGGGAGGGTAGTCGTCGGCGTGCCCTACAATATGGACGGGAGCACGGGCGCGCAGGCAAAGGGAGCTTTGAAGTTCGCGGAAAAGCTCAGGGAGAGGGGTTCCTTGGAGGTGGATATATGGGACGAGAGGCTCTCCACCGTGGCCGTGACCAGGGTACTCATTAGCGGGGACGTATCAAGGTCCAGGAGGAAGGGCGTTACGGACAAGCTCGCGGCCGCCTATATTCTCCAGGGATACCTCGACGGCAAGAAGGAGAGCCCCTCATAGCCGTCGACCTTAAGACGATGAGAAAGCGCATAGAACCCATAGTCGTGCTCGGCCTTGCGGTCGCGGCCCTTGCCGTAACCCACGTCTACACCCTCCTCTACACCCCGGCATCCAGGGAGGGTAGCACCGTGGTCGTTACCGTACCGAAGGGGGCGAGCTTCCGGGTCGTGGCAAACGGCCTTAAGGCGGCCGGGGTGGTCAGGGACACGAGGGGCGTCACCCTCGCCGCGGGGATGAAGAACGCCTATACGAAGATAAAGGCCGGCGAGTACGAACTCGACAGCTCCATGGCGCCCGTCGAGGTGCTGGACCGGCTCGTGTCCGGGAGTACCCGCCAATATCCAGTTACCTTCCCTGAGGGCTATAATGCAAAAGAGATGGCGGACACACTCGAAAGGGCCGGGCTTGCCGGCCGCGAGGAGTTCGTCGGCAGGGCGGGAGACAGGGCCCTCGCTTCGTCTCTCGGGCTCGACGGTCCCACCCTCGAGGGCTACCTCTTCCCGGACACATACAGCCTTACGAAGGGTATGTCGGTCGATGACATAATCGTTGCGATGGTGACGAGGTTCAAGGAGGTATATGCGGGCGAACTCAGGGATACGGCCCGGGCAAAGGGGCTTACCATGAGGGAGGTCGTAACGCTGGCCTCGATTATCGAGAAGGAGGCCGGCACGCAGACCGAGATGGCGAGCATATCGGCGGTCTTCAGGAACAGGCTTAAGAAGGGGATCCCGCTCCAGAGCGACCCTACGGTCATATACGGGATTAAGGACTTTGACGGGAACCTGACGAGGGCACACTTGAGGACCAGGGCCCCTTACAACACCTATACCAACTACGGCCTTCCTCCCGGCCCCATAGGGAACCCCGGAAGGTCGGCCCTCCATGCCGCGCTCAACCCTTCGGGCGAGGGCTACCTGTACTTCGTCTCCCGGAACGACGGCACCCACCACTTCTCCAGCAGCCTCGCCGAACACAACCGCGCGGTGGACTACTACCAGCGGGGCAAGGGTTCCCGCAGGCCTAACGGCTGAGTTGCCGCTGCTTCCGTCCTGCTATAAAGGCGTAAAATCTTCCTTAAGTCCGGACGAGACGGAAAGCTCACTATTCGATCCGACGATTACCCCTTCGACGCCTTCGAGCTTTTCTATGAGCGCCATCCCCTTTTCCGGCCCCATGACGAAGACCGCGGTGGAGAGCGCGTCGGCCACAATCGGGTCTTCGGATATGATTGTAACGCTCCGGCATTTTTTTGCCGGATAGCCCGTGGCGGGGTCGAGAATGTGGTGATACCGTACGCCGTCTTTAATAAAGAATCGCTCGTAGTCGCCCGAGGTGGCCGTGGCGCCCCCCTCCGGGACCGTGACCGTGCCGAGAAGTTTTTCCTCTTGCCCCTCCCCCTTTCTCGGATGGCGGATGCCTATGGTGAACGGTTTTTTCCTCCCCCCCCTCCCGCTTCCCCTCTCCCCATCCCGGAAGGCCACCATGTCCCCGCCCGCCTTTACTATCCCCCATTCCAGGCCCTTATCCTTCAGGGTCTCCACGGCCCTGCCGACGATAAAGCCCTTGGCGACCCCTCCGAGGGTAAGCGCCATACCCTCGGCCTCGAGCCCCACCGTAGATGAAGCTTCATCCATAAAGATCTTTCCGTAGTCCACAAGGGGGAGGAGCGCCGCGACCTCCTCTTCGGACGGGACGGGGTTCTCCTCTCCCGAGAAGCTCCACAGTTTACCGAGGGCCCCTACCGTCGGGTCGAAGGCCCCGCCGGACAGCTCCGCTATCCTTACGGCTGTTTTGACGACGATAAAAGTCTCCGGACTTACCTTTACACCCCCGCGGCCCCTGCGGCCCCCGCGGCCAGTGACCCCGGCGGCCGCGGCTATCCTGGATACGTCGCTTGTGGGTATGTAGCCGCTCAGGAGCGCTTCGAGCCTGGCAATCTCGGAGAACGCCGCCTCGGCCGCGTCCTCGCGGTCTTCTCCGAGCGTAATCTCAACGACCGTCCCCATAAGGACGCGGCTGTAGGTAGTGGTGTCATCGGCTTTCTTGAAGATAAACGGGATTGAGATGAGAACGAGTACGGAGAGCGCTACGAGTGGGTAGACTATACGTCCGGAGGTAGTCATGGCATGGGGCGGGGACGACCAACCTTTTTTGATTTTTCGGCTTTCTGGAGAAAGCGAAGCAAATTCAAGGTGTTACAACTTAAGGGGTATGGCCTGGAGGAGTTCAGAACTCGTCTTCCTCAGACTCGGACCTGTCCATAACGCCGAGGCCGGTCTCTTCGGAGGGCCTTCCCCTTATGAGCCTTTCCCGCTCCTCTTTGCTCTTGCACTCCACGCAGACGCGGGTAAAGGGTAAAGCCATGAGGCGTTGCTCGGCTATCGGCTCGCCGCACTCCCCACAGGTGCCGTAGCTCTTGAGGTCGAGGCGCTCAAGCGCGTCCTCTATTTCCGATAGCTGCGCCCTGCCGCGGTCGCCGAGCATAAGCGAGAGCTCCCTTTCCCTCTCGGAGCTTGCGATGTCGTAGATATCGCCTATATCGGTCTTCATGCCCCGGCTCTCGTCTTCCACCTTGTGGGCGACCTCCTGGAGGATCCTGCCCTTGGTGGCAAGGAGCTGTTTCTTTATAGTCCTTTTAAAGGGGACTTTCCCTTTTTTCTTTACGGCTTTTTTCGCGACGGGCGCCTTCGCTTTCCTGGCCGCAGCGGGGTTTTTCTTCTTCGCGGTTTTCTTTGGCGCCGCCGCCGTTTTCTTCCTGGGCGCGGCGGCCTTCTTCCTGGGTTTGGGTGTCGGCATAAGGTTATGGAGTATACACTATTTTAAAATCTTGTCAATATTTTTGTTCCCGTGGGAGAGGAGATAATATAGAATAGGTTCTTCCCCGCTGCCGTTTTCATGTGGACTTCGGCCCGGCGGGAGGCAGGCTTATGGAGCATAAAACCGTATATGACGTCATAGTGGTCGGTGCGGGCCACGCCGGGTGCGAGGCCTCGCTCGGGGCGGCAAGGATGGGGCTTAAGACGCTTGTCGTCACCATGAAGCTCGACACCATCGGGCAGATGTCCTGCAACCCTGCCATAGGCGGGATAGCCAAGGGGCACCTGGTTAAGGAGATAGACGCCCTCGGCGGAGAGATGGCAAGGGCGATCGACGCCGCCGCCATACAGTTCCGTACGCTCAATGCCAGCAAGGGCGTGGCCGTAAGGGCCACCAGGGCCCAGGCCGACAGAAAGCTCTACCGGCGGGCGATGCAGGCCGCGCTCGAGGGGTGTGAAGGGCTCGATATAAAAGAGGGGCTCGTTGAAACTCTTCTGGTAAGGGATGGGAAGGTTGAGGGCGTTAAGCTTGCCGCAGGTGAATCCATTACGGCCCGCGCGGTTATCGTAACGGCCGGTACCTTCCTGAAGGGGCTCATTCATGAGGGGCTCGAAAGCCGCCCCGGCGGCCGTGCCGGAGACCCGGCGAGCGTGGGACTGTCGGATTCCTTGAGGGGGCTCGGCCTTAATATGGGTCGGCTTAAGACCGGCACCTGCCCGAGGATCGACAGGAGTACTATAGAGTTCTCAAGGCTCGAACCCCAGTACGGGGATAAGGACTGTAAACCCTTTTCCTCTTCAAGCCCGCCCATAACGAGGCCGCAGGTGCCCTGCCACATGACCTACACCAACGAAAGAACGCATGCCGTTATACGGGAGAACCTCGACCGCTCCCCGCTCTTCAGCGGCGTTATAAATGGCGTCGGCCCCCGCTACTGCCCGTCCATAGAGGATAAGGTGATGAAGTTTCCCGAGAGGACCAGGCACCAGGTATTCCTCGAACCCGAGGGGTATGATACCCGTGGGATAAATACAGACGAGATATACCCGAACGGCCTCTCCACATCTCTGCCCGAAGACGTGCAGCTAAAGTTCCTAAAGACCATCGAGGGGCTGGAGGACGTTAAGATAGTAAGGCCCGGCTATGCGGTCGAGTACGACTATGTGGACCCGACCGAGCTTAAGCCGAGCCTCGAGACGAAGTGCGTGGAGGGGCTTTTTCTCGCCGGCCAGATAAACGGCACCTCGGGCTACGAGGAGGCCGCGGCCCAGGGGCTTATGGCCGGTATAAACGCGACACTCAAGATAAAGGGCCGCCCACCGCTTATACTCGAACGGTCCGAGGCCTATATCGGTGTCATGATAGACGACCTTGTGACCCGGGGGACGAAAGAGCCCTACCGGCTCTTTACCTCGAGGGCCGAGTACAGGCTGCTCCTGCGGGAGGATAACGCCGAGGCGAGGCTCAGGGAAAAGGGTTTTAGCGTGGGACTCGTAGACGAGGGGGTTTATAGCGCTTTTGTGGTAAAAAAGAGACTCATGGAGGAAGGGCTCAGGTGGCTTGAGCAGACCAGGCTTAATCCCACGGGGGAGGTTAACGAAGAGCTTACCCGGCTGGGTCTGGGTAAAATAAGTAACCCGTTGACTTTAAAGGAGTTTTTGAGGCGTCCCGAGGTGGATATCCGCTCTCTTCTGAGCCTTAAAAATGTCTCTTCCTCCCCCCTCTCCTCGCCGCCGGAGGG
>JAZGJJ010000237.1 GCA_036482575.1 Thermodesulfobacteriota bacterium | reverse complement strand
GTGGTTCCCGGACCCTTATACGCCCGGATCATCCATGTCTTTTCAGCTAAATGATCTCTCCTGCATTTCTCGTATGAAACTTGACTCATGGATTCCGGGCATAACCCATGGATTCGTTTTTCATTTTCAGCCCACTCGACCATCTCTTCATTCCATAGACCTACCCACCCGATCGATGACAACTTTGCTTCTTCCGCGGCCAGGTTTGAGATAGGCGATAGTAGGAAAATTACTGATAATATTAGGCGGCTATGCAATATTTTCTTCGTCCGTGTATTCAGGTAACGTTGGGGGTCAGCCTTGTGGTAGTCATCCTGAGCCGTTCGACAAGCTCACGACGGGCCTGTCGTAAATCGTTCGCCCTGAGCCTGTCGAAGGGTGAACGACT
Organism: Thermodesulfobacteriota bacterium; assembly: GCA_036482575.1. NCBI lineage: Bacteria > Pseudomonadati > Thermodesulfobacteriota > Thermodesulfobacteriota bacterium. The sequence continues at coordinate 9,162 of JAZGJJ010000237.1, read as the reverse complement.
TCCTTAGCTCGTTTCTTTAATCTGGTACTCGATGATAGGCGCCTACGGCTTGCCGGGATTGGGCTTCTTGTCTCCGATGCCGGGGTTGGATTTCTCGCTCCCGATGCCGGGGTGGGGCTTCTTGTTCCCGAGGCCGGGGTTGGCCGTCTTGCAAGAGGTGAGAAGCAGGGGCGCCGCGAAAAGAATGAGCAGTATGATGGTTGCTTTCTTCATGAATGGGGCCTCCTTTGGGGGCGCGTGACGCACCTTTCAGTTACTCCGTCCTATTCCCGCCCTGTAGGAAAATGGGAGTTGTGCCTGTTTTTCCCTGTTGAAGATGGTGTTTTACTTTTATTTTTTCTTCAGTTTTTCCCGCATTTTTTTGTTTACGGATTCTTTCCCCACATAGACGTTGGCTACAGCTCTGCCATATTTATCGCGTGCAACGGTTTCGACTCTCACTTTTTCATCCTTAATCATTTTACGAAGTGCTTCAGTAGCTTTGGCTGCTCTATGCGTACCTTTTTCTGGAGCATCTACATTTGCAAGTCTAACACTTTTCTTGCGGCTTGTTGTCTGGAAGGTGTCGCCATCAATTACCCTGGATACTGTCTCTCTCCTCTTCATACGGGCCTCCTTATGCTTTAGGCTAACAGGGGTGCCGCCTCCAGGACGATTTGTTGGTGCAGGTTTTTTTCTGTGTTTAGTCATTCGCTTTGTCTCTTTTTATTGAGCGGGCACCAGTACACCTAGTGCCTGATCCAGGAGTCTTAAATGTACGATCATGTATCTTTTATAGTAATTCTCGCCTTGATCGATTTCCTTAGTGAAAATATCTTTGTCCGTAACGGTCTTGTAATCACTCCTGGCCCTTATAGAAACAACAGCAAATATGATGGAAAGCAATAATACAATATTAGTAAAAATATATAAGATGGAGAGTGCGTATGTGGTGCTCATATAAAAGATAGTGACATCTTTAATTTTTTCTAGCAACAACCCGCCCAAAGAAAATATTAAAGCAAGGGCTACACCTGCCATACCCAGAATATTCGCAGCCTTTGAATCCAGAGAAGTAGTCCGTTTGCTTTCCACATCCAACAAGCTAAGAGTTAAGTCGTATAACTTGCTTATTATTTCTCCGTCATCAGTACATATATTATCCATCACCTCTTCTATTGAGAGGTCGAATTTTTCTTTTTTGTGTTTTTCAAAAACGCCTTTTTCTATTTTAGAAATAATATTCATAAGGGAAAATAAGGACGGTGATAGTTTAATTTCTTCTTCACACTGATACGGTGGGCTCCGCCCACCGTATCAGTGTTCAAGTTTTTTTGTGGGTTTGCCCACGCTACTGGGCTATTCATTCATCTCCGGGCTTTTCCTTGTAGTAAGCACCATGAACCTCTTTACCATTTTGAATGCTTGGCGTAGGAGTAAACCCTGTGGCAATGTCAAAAGTATCGATAATCCTATGCAAGCGCTTTAGTAAAATTTTTTGGGTCTCCTCATCCGATTTAATTACCACAATAAAGGGGACAGATTTATTTTTCTTCTCCCCTCAATAACCTTTGAATCAGTTCCCTGCTTCTTTAGAGCGGGAGGAGCATCTTGTATAGTACCTTTCACCAAACCACAAGATATGGTGGTTGTCAAGGTCTAATTCGGTCCCTCCGTTAAAAAGTCCGCTTTCTGTGCTTCAACCCCCTGGATCCTGAATTAAATTCAGGATGACAGGGAGGGGGAAGGACGGAATTATTGTTGCCCTTCACGGGCAAATCCCAGGTTTGCTAAAAGGAGTTGACGAAGGGCATATTACCCTGCTATCTTTAAGCGTTACCTTTTTTCTTGAAAAAACGCCAAAAAACCGACCATACCGAAAGGGGGTTTGATTATTATGGACTGGGGAATGAAAAACCGTTTATCCCGCATCATAAAGCCGGATACCGGCAGGACCGTCATGCTGGCCGTGGACCACGGATACTTCCTGGGCCCGACGAGCGGGCTCGAAGAGCCGGGGAAGACGGTCGAGCCGCTCGTAGAATACGCCGATACCCTCATGCTCACAAGAGGGGTCCTCCGGAACTGCGTGGACCCGAACGTGGACGTGCCAGTGGTCCTCAGGGTCTCGGGCGGGACCAGTGTATTGAAGGACGACCTCTCGGACGAGGGGATTACCGTCTCCATGAGGGACGCCGTCCGGCTTAACGTCGCCGGGGTGGCGCTCTCCATATTCGTAGGCGCTCCGAACGAGCGGGAGAGCCTCCTCAACATGGCCGAGCTCATAGACGACGCCGAGGAGCACGGCATACCCGTCCTCGCCGTTACGGCCGTCGGGAAAGACATGGTGCGGGACGCCCGTTACATCGGGCTCGCCACCCGCATAGCCGGGGAGCTCGGCGCGCACATCGTAAAGACCTACTACTGCGACGGGTTCGACAAGGTCGTAAGGTCGAGCCCCGTACCGGTCGTAATAGCCGGAGGCAAGAAGATACCCGAGAAAGACGCGCTGGAGCTCGCCTATAACGCCGTACAGAGCGGGGCCGTGGGCGTTGACATGGGACGGAACATCTTCCAGAGCGAGCATCCGGTGGCCATGATAAGGGCCGTACGCGAGGTCGTCCACAAGGACGCAAAGCCGAAGCAGGCCTTTGACCTCTACAACACCCTCGCGGCAGAGAAGAAGAGCGCCTGAAACTGAAAGGAGTTTGGGGAAAAGTTGGATTTTGTATCCATATGTCCGCTGACCACTGTGGGAACTTTCTCCCGTTAAAAAAAAATTGAAGGCTGCGGTTTACTATAATAACAGCGACGTCCGCGTCGAGGAGGTGCCGACCCCGTCGGCGGGCGCCGGGGAGCTCCTCGTAAGGATTGAGGCCAGCGGCATCTGCGGCTCCGACGTGATGGAGTGGTACCGCATAAAGAAGGCCCCGCTCGTCCTCGGCCACGAGGTGGCCGGGACCGTGGAGGAGGTCGGAGAAGGGGTCGACCGGTTCAAGAAGGGGGACAGGGTCACCGTCGCCCACCACGTGCCGTGCAACACGTGCCACTGGTGCCAGGCGGGCCACCACTCGGTCTGCGAGACGCTAAGGACCACGAACTTCGACCCCGGCGGCTTCGCCGAGTACGTGAGGGTCCCGGCGATAAACGTTGAGCGCGGCACGTTCAGGCTCCCCGAGAAGATGAGCTTTACTGAGGGCTCCTTTACCGAGCCGCTCGGGTGCGTGATCCGGGGTTTCAGGGTCGCCGACTTTCAGCCGGGCAGGCGCGTGCTGGTCGTCGGGAGCGGCCTTGCCGGGCTTCTGCACGTAAAACTCGCGAAGGCGCTCGGGGCCGAGTTCATAGCGGCGACCGACATAAGCGACTACCGGCTGGAGGCCGCGAAGAAGTTCGGCGCGGACCTCACCCTCAGGGCTGACAGGGAGGACGTCCCTGTGCGGATAGAAGACGAGCTTGGCGGCCTGCCCGACCTGGTCGCCGTATGCAGCGCCGAGGACGCGGCCATAACGCAGGCCATGAAGAGCGTTACCAGGGGAGGGACCATACTGGTATTTGCGGCCAGGAAGCCGGGCGAGACCTTTCCGCTTCCGATGTTCGAGCTCTGGCGGGATAACGTTACCATAGTAAACACCTACGCCTCGTGCCCCGAGGATACGCTCGAGGCCATAGGGCTCATAGGCAGCGGGAAGGTCGAGGTCGAGGACCTTGTCACCCACAGGTTCCCGCTCTCCGGCACGGGCGAGGGTTTCGGGCTCGCTCAGCGGGCGGGTGAGTCGCTTAAGGTTATAATAGAGCCGCACGCTTAGGATAGTTCATGGGAAAGCCGATCAAGAATATAGGACTTATAGCCAAGCAGTATAACGAGGAGTTCGTCCGCGCGGCCGAAGGGATAACCGAATGGTTCTCCAAGAGGGGGGTCGGCGTCCATGCCGAGGAGAGGTTCCGCGGAAAGGTGAAGGGGGCCGCCTCCATCACGCGCGAGGAGATGCCGGGGGTCGTGGACCTGGTGGTAGTGCTCGGCGGCGACGGCACGATGCTCTATGCCGCGAGGCTCGTCGGCGGCACGGACATACCGCTCATGGGGATAAACCTCGGGAGCCTCGGCTTCATGGCGGCGGTCGATACCGTCGAGGACGTCTACCCGCACCTTGAGAGGATTATAAAGGGGGAGTTCGAGACCGAGGAGAGGATGATGCTCTCGGTCACGATAGAGAGGGACGGCAAGAGTTCGTCCTACGACGCGTTCAACGACGTCATAATAAAGGGGAGCCACGCGAGGCTCGTCAGGATGGGGGTGCGCATCGACAAGAACTACGTCACCACCTACAGGGCCGACGGCCTTATAGTGGCCACCCCCACGGGCTCCACGGCCTACGCCCTCTCGGCGGCAGGGCCCATAGTATACCCCACCATCCACTCCATAATCGTAGTGCCCATATGCCCCTTCAACCTGACCAACCGGCCGGTGATCATACCGGACTGGATGAACGTGGAGGTGAGCCTGGTCTCGGAGCAGAGGGGGGTGGAGCTGACCCTCGACGGGCAGGTGGAGATGGGGCTCGAAAAAGGGGACGTACTGGACATAAAGAGGTCCGCTAAGAACGTGCACCTCGTGAAGTGCGGAGATAAGGGCTACTTCGACATCCTGAGGGAAAGGCTCATGTGGGAGGGCGTAACGCGTAAGTAACGCCGTCTCCCCCCTTTCCCCCCGCGCCCGTGCGGCACCTGAGGTACCTTCAAACCCATGCTTCTTGAACTCAGCATAAAAGAGCTCGCCATAATAGACGACCTGACGGTTTCCCTCGGCCCGGGCCTGAACGTCTTTACGGGCGAGACCGGTGCCGGTAAGAGCATAATCATCGACGCCATAGACCTGGTGCTCGGCGACAGGGCCTCGAACGAAGCTATAAGGGGCTCGCGGGACGAGGCGCGGGTGGAGGCCATGTTCGACGCCTCGCGCGTGGAGGGGCTCGAAGGTGTCTTCGAAGAGGCCGGCATACCCTCCTCCGAAAACCTCATCATAAAGAGGACCATACAGAGGGCCGGGAGGAACAGGGTCTCCATAAACGGCAGCATCGCCACGCTCATGACCCTTACCGAGGTGGGCAGGCGGCTCATAGACATCTGCGGCCAGAGCGAACACCAGTCCCTTACCCGGCCCGAAGAACACGTGGAACTCCTCGACGCATTCGGCGGGTTCTCTAAAGAGAGACAGGCCATGGCGCGCGCCCACTCCAGATTTAACGGGTTCAGGCGGGAGCTCGAAAAACTCCTCTCCGACGTTAAGAGGTCCGGCGAGGAGCGCGAGCTCCTTTCCTTCCAGTCGAAGGAGATAGGGGCCGCGGCCCTCAGTCCGGGCGAGGAGGAAGGGCTCAAGGCCGAAGTCGAAAGGCTCAAGAACGCCGACAGGCTCGGCGGCCTCTCGGCCGGGGTGGAGGAGGCGCTCTATTCGGGCGAGGGCTCGGTTACGGAAAGGCTCGGCGAGTTCGTAAAGGGGCTCAGGGAGGGCGCGGCCATGGACCCCTCGCTGGAGAAGGCGGCCGCGGCGGTCGAGAAGAACCTCTTCGAGCTCGAAGAGGTGGCGTCCGCGCTCCGGGACTATTCGGCCGCGATAGAGGGCGACCCCACGAGGCTCGAAGAGGTTGAAGCCAGGATAGACGCGATAATCAAGCTCAAGAGAAAGTACGGCGCCACCATAGATGATATACTTAAGAAGAAGGAAGAGATAGACAGGCTTCTCTCGGGCATGGAAGGGTCCGAAGGGAAGCTCGTGGGGCTGAAGGAGCAGGAGTCCGCGGCCAGGGACGAAGCGCGCCGCGTGGCCCTGGCCCTCGGCGAGGCGAGGGTGGAGGCGGCCGCGCGCCTCAAGCAGGCGATAGAGAAGGACCTCGGGGGACTCGGGATGGGCGGCACGGTGTTCGAGGCGTCGGTGGAGGCCGAAAAAGACCCGGACGGCAACCCGAGGACCGGGGAGAAGGGCGCCGACCGCGTTAGCTTCCACATCTCGTCCAACCCCGGCGAAGACTTGAAACCGCTCGCGCGTATAGCCTCCGGAGGCGAGCTCTCGCGTATAATGCTCGCCATGAAGAGGGTTACGGCCGTCGGAAGGGTACCGACCCTCATCTTCGACGAGGTCGATACCGGCATAGGAGGGGGCATGGCCGAGGTGGTAGGCAGGAAACTCAAGGAGGTCTCGAAGACCCACCAGGTGCTCTGCGTCACGCACCTCCCGCAGATAGCCGCGTTCGCCGACAACCACTACGCCGTCGCCAAGGTAGAGAACGAAGAGGGAAGAACGGTCACAAGGGTAAAGGAGCTAAGGGGCGAGGAGAGGGTGGGCGCCATAGCCACAATGCTCGGGGGAGAGAAGGTCACTGATACGATGGTGAAGCACGCAACGGAACTCCTCCAAAACGCAGGAAAGGTTTAGGACGGTTGGTAAGGAAGGCGAAATTAGAGGACGTAAAGGCCGTATACGAATTGGTGGAGGCGTTCGCTAGGAAGGGCGAGATGCTCCACCGCTCGATAGTGGAGGTCTACGAGAACATCAGGGACTTCTTCGTCTACGAGGAGGACGGTTCGGTCGTGGGCGCCTGCGCCCTGCATATATGCTGGGAGGAGATGGGGGAGGTAAGGTCGCTCGTGGTAGGGAAGGAAGCCGGGGGAAAGGGGATAGGCAGGGCGCTCGTTACCGCCTGCCTGGACGAGGCCCGGACCCTGGGGCTCAAGAAGATATTCGCGCTCACCTACGCTCCGGCCTTCTTCGAAAAGCTCAAGTTCCGTTCCATAGACAAGGACGTCCTGCCGCAGAAGATATGGGGCGACTGCGTTAAATGCGTCAAGTTCCCCAACTGCGACGAGAACGCCGTCATAATAGAGTTGTAGCTTATGGGTAGAGATATACTTAAAGAAACCGGCGCGGAGCGGGCGGTCGATATCCTGAAGGAAAAACTCTCCGGCAGGGTCGACGCCTACGAGATATACGTTTCCGTCGGCAGCGGGCTCGTGGCCGAGGCCAGGGACGGGGCCATAGACTCCCTTAAGGTACGTTCGAGCGCGGGCGTGGGCCTTAGGACTATCGCCGGCGGAAGGCCGGGCTTCGGGTTTTCGAGCGTGCTTACCGGGGACGCGCTCTCGGCCATGGTCGATGACGCCGCTGCGGGAAGCCGCGCGGCTTCGGAGGACAAGTTCCTATGCCTCCCGGGCCCACAGCCGGCCGAGACGCCCTGTGGCCTTCTCGACCCGGCTATAGAGACCATATCCGAGGAGGAAAAGTTCAAGACCGCCATCCTCATAGAAGAAAGCGCAAGGGGGTTCGACAAGAGGATACAGAGGGTAAGGAAGGCGAGCTACAGCGAGTCGATAAGCAGCGCGAGGACCGTCAACTCCAGCGGCGTGGACGTGAGCCATACGGCAACGTTCTTCTCGGGCTCGGTCATGGCCGTCGCGGGCTCTAACGGGGATTCTCAGATGGGTTTCGAGATAGGCATGGGCCACGGGAAGGAGGACGTTGAGGCCTCGCTTGTGGGCCGGGAGGCCGCCCGGAGGGCCGTGGAACTCCTCGGCGCCGGGAAGGCCGAGACCGGAAAAGCCCCGGTGGTGCTCGAAAATACCGTCGTGATGGACCTCCTCGGCGCGCTCCTCGGCTCGTTTCTCGCCGATAACGTTATAAAGGGAAAGTCCATGCTCGCCGGGAAGCTGGATAAAATCGTGGCCTCGCCTCTTCTGAACCTATGGGACGACGGGCTGCTCCCCGGCGGCTGGTCTTCCTCGGCCTTCGACTGCGAGGGCGTGCCGAGGCAAAAGACCCCGCTCCTTAGCCAGGGGGTCTGTCGGGCGTTCCTCTACGACACCTACTGGGCGGCGAGGAAAGGGGATATCTCCACGGGCAACGCCAGAAGGAGTGGTTTTAAGGGCATGCCCACGATCGGCACCTCCAACGTATATATAGAAAAAGGGGAGGGCGGGGAGTTGACGGAACTCTTTAAAAAGATGGATAAGGGCTTTTTCATAACCGAGTTCATGGGTGTGCACACCATAGACCCGGTAAGCGGGGATTTTTCTCTCGGGGCCGCGGGTTTTAAGGTCGAGGGCGGGGTCAGGACAAACCCGGTAAGGGGCATGGCCGTTGCCGGGAACCTCATGGAACTCCTCAAGAAGGTCGAGGCCGTGGGGAGCGACCTCCGCTTCATAGGCTCGGTCGGCGCGCCGAGTATCCTCGTGGGCGAATTGGACATTAGCGGGAGTTGACAACGGGATTTTTTTCATGTACCCTTTATTGCCTCGCGCCTGTGGAAAGCGGGGCTTTTTCAGGTTATAATTAAAGCTTACGTCCAATAAAAAGGAGGAACCTAAGTGGGAAAGGGAAAAAACGTTACGCAGAAGATAATCGAGAACCATCTGGTCTCGGGAGAGTCCGTGGCCGGGAGCGAGATCGGCATCCGTATCGACCAGACGCTCACCCAGGACGCCACCGGCACCATGGCCTACCTTCAGTTCGAGGCCATGGGAGTGGACAGGGTAAAGACGAAGCTCTCGGTCAGCTACATCGACCATAACACGCTCCAGTACGGGGGTTTTGAGAACGCGGACGACCACAAGTTCCTTCAGACCCTGGCCGCCAAGTACGGCATATACTTTTCACGGCCCGGCAACGGCATCTGCCACCAGGTGCACCTCGAACGGTTCGGCGTGCCGGGGCAGACGCTCCTCGGCTCGGACAGCCACACCCCCACCTGCGGCGGTGTAGGCATGATGGCCATGGGCGCGGGCGGACTCGACGTGGCCGTGGCAATGGGAGGGGGGGCGTTTAACCTCAACTACCCCAAGGTGGTGCTCGTTAACCTGAAGGGGAAGCTGAAACCGTGGGTCTCGGGCAAGGACGTTATACTCGAGCTCTTAAGGAGACTTTCGGTAAAGGGCGGCGTCGGGAAGGTCATAGAGTACGGGGGCGAGGGGATAAAGAGCCTCTCGGTCCCGGAGCGGGCGACGATCACCAATATGGGAGCCGAGCTCGGGGCGACCACTTCAATCTTTCCGAGCGACGAGGTAACGCTCGAGTTCTTGAAGGCCCAGGACCGTGAGAAGGACTGGGTCGAGCTAACGGCGGACACGGACGCGGCCTACGACGAAGTGGTCGAGATAGACCCGAAGAAGCTGGAGCCCATGATAGCCAAGCCGCAC
>JAZGJJ010000236.1 GCA_036482575.1 Thermodesulfobacteriota bacterium | reverse complement strand
GGTATATGACCCTCTCGACGACTATCGCCATTCCCACGACGCTCATGGCGAGTATGAGGTATATGAATACCCCTCCTTCCCTTAGAAAGGACGCGAAAATTTCCATCTTCAGACCTCCTCTTTAGTTGTTGTCCGGTTCCGTAATCTCCCTTTTCCGTGCCGACTCCGGCCGTGCCGACTCGGGCCGTGCCGACTCGGGATAGAGCGGCTCCAGGACCTCGTCGATAAAGCGTTTGTTCGGTATGTCGTCGTCCCAGAGCCTGGCCTTGGGCACTATAAAGAGCGTGCGCGGCTTCTCCAGCGACCCTTTTATTTTTATCACCCTGACGGCCCGCTCCTCTTCGGGGGGTTCCGCCCCACGGGCGGTGGGCGGGAGGGCCAGGCCGGCGAAAAGGACTATGGCCGATGATAATAGAAATACCTTCATCTTTTCTTCCCGGCCCTGGCCCTGGCTATGTCGATCCACGCCCGCACCTCTTTCGCCCCCTCGCCGCCCTCTCCATCCATAGATAGGTAGCTCGTGTAGTAGGCGACGGCCTTGTCGTAGTCCCTCAGGTATATCTCGTATATTATACCCATATTCCTGTACACCAGCGTCTGGCCGGGGTCTTCCTTCATTATCCCGGTATAGATCTCGAGCGCGCCGTGGACGTCGCCGCTTAAGAGGAGCGCCTTTGCGAGCGTCAGGGGGACCTCCGGGTGGTCCTCCCTGAGCGTTAGCGCCCGCTTAAGCCTCCCGACCGCCTCGGAGGCCTTCCCTTTTTCGAGCAGCAGCATGCCCATGTTATAGTGGAGGTAGGGGTTTTCCGGGTCTTCACTCTCCGCCTCTTCGTAGTAGGTGAGGGAGGAGTCGAGTTCCCCGGCGGCCTGGTAGGCGTTGGCGAGGTTAACGAGCGTCCTGGGGCTCCTCTCCAGGGCCGCGGCATAGCCGTAGGCCTCCACGGCCTTTTCCGTCTCGCCGTCGGCCATGTAGATAGCGCCGAGCGCCTCGTACGGCCCCGCTATCTGTCTGGTCGACTTAAGCGATTCGAAGATCTCCCTCCTGGCGTTCTCCGTGTCATTGAGTTTCAAGAAGGTAAGGCCGAGGTTGTAGCGCGCCTCGGGGAAGTAGGGCATGGACATAAGCGCGAGCGAGAAACTCTTTACGGCTTCCTCGGGCATGGTATTCATCCTCACGAGCCCTTCGTTGAACTGTTTCAGGGCCTCCTTGCGCTCGGCAGCGGTGGCGGTTACGCTCTCGACCTTCCGGCCCTCCTGCAGAGGGACGGGTGGCTTGACGAGCGGCGGCTTAAGCGGCTGCGCCGCGCCGCAACCGTAAGATACCACAAGCAGGAGTAACAGTATACATCTCCATTTTCCGGTAATGGTCATTAGCTACCTTAACCTTGCGGGCTCCGGCCCGTGGAATATGGGGAGCGGGTTCTTTACGTCGAGCTCCCTTCGGTAGAGGGCCGGCCTGAGCTCCGCGAGCCTCTTGAGACTGTCGCGCGTAACCTCCCACTTGACTCCGTGACGGACCGAAGCTTTTAAGCTCCCCTCGAAGGCCCTGACGGCCTCTTCTTCGAGCGGATAGGCCCTCTCCTCGAGCAGGAAGGCGTACTCTTCAAGCTCTTCGTCGGAGAGCCCCGGCGGCCTTTCCGAGCCGAGGAGCGAGTCCCGGAAGTTCATGAACGCGAGACCCATCTTGTAGAAGGCGCCGGGCAGGAGCTCCGCGTTCTTGCTCTTGAGCACTACCTTATAGTCCCCCAGTATTTCTTTAAGGAGGGTCTCCTTCTTCCTGAGGCTTTGCTTGAAGGGCTGGGTTATAGAAAGCGCCAGGAATTCTTCGAGCTTCATGTCGGCAACCATGGCCCGCGCCCTTGCCGCGTAGGGCGTGGCCCCGGCGGTACCCGCCTCCTTTATAAGTGCTGTGAGTGCCTGCCGCCCCTCCCCGGTCTTCCCGGACGCGAGCCGGACCTCCGCGAGCATGTACATGGCCTCCGGCCTCCGGCCGGGGCTTATGTGCGCGCCGCGGAGCTGTTCCTGAAGGAGCCTCTCAAGCTCCGTATGTTCTCCTGCCTCCTTGAGCACGCTTGCCGCCTTGAAGACGAGCCTCTCCGCCTCGTCTCCTTCCCATTCCGTTCTCGCTCCCCCCCCCGTCCCCACGGCCCTTGCCGCCTCTTCGAACATCGCGGCCGAGGTAACGGCCTCCCCCTTCTCCTCGAAACCTTTCCCGGCCGCCACAAGGAGCGCGAGCGTACCTTCCGAGTCCGGATAGTTCTTCTTGAGGAGGTCCATAACCGTCCGGAATTCCTTTACGTCCCCCCTGTCGAGGTATATCCGGCCTACGCTTATAAGGGCCTTTTCCGCTATGCCCGAGTCCTTCAGTAGATTGAAGACCTTCAAGTAGTTCTCGACGGCCTTGTCGGGCTCCTCGCGCTGTATGTGCTCCACCGCGACCATGTAGTGGAGCTGCGAGAGGTCGTTCCTCAGCTCTTCGTCCGGGGAGATTTTCATGGCCGAGGTATAGGCCCCGATGGCCGACGGCAGGTCCTTTTCCAGCGTGTAGATATCGCCCGTCTTTTTAAGCGCGGCCCGGGCGGAACTGCCGCGGAGCAGCGGAGAGAGGACCGCCCGGGCCTCGTCGTAGCGGCCCATCTGCATATAGAGGTCGGCCGCCTTGTGGACTAACTCCTCGGTCCTCTTGCTCTCGGGGAATTCGGCCTTGAAGGCGGCGGTTATCCTCGTTAAGGCGCCGGTGGTCTCTTCGGCCTGTTCTGGGTCTCCTCCGGATATAAGGAGCTCGTGGGAGAGTACCGCCGCGAAGGCGGCGTCCTCGCCCGCGGCGGTGTCCTTGTAGAGGAGCATAAGCGCTTCGTACATCTCCGAGGCCCGGGCGTACTCCTTCGCGTCGAAGAACGCCTCGGCGAGTTTCAGGCGCACCTCCCTGGAGCTCTTAATATCCGGGTAGTAGGAGAGGTAGCGGTTGTAGGCGTCCACCGCCGCCTCGAGCGACCTGGGGCTGCCGGTCTTACCCGCTCTCTCGTGATAGACCCCCGCCACATCAAGCAGCGCCCCGGCCACTATGGAGTCGACCTCCGGGTCGCCGTCGGGGTAGTTTATCCTGTATAGCGCGGTCGTTGGGTTGTAGCTCTCGACGAGAGCCTCCTTTGCGGCGAGCGCCTCGGCCGCCTTATTCAGCCTCTCGTATGCCCCGGCCATCTCCATAAAGACCAACGGAAGCGTCGGGTCTTCGGGGAAGATGTCCTGAAAAAGCGAATAGACGGATATGGCCTCCTTGTACCTTGTCTGCGCGGTCAGGAGTTTGCCGGTGGAGACGGCGAGCCGGGGGGCGTAGCCCTTGTGCCGGAGTTTCAGTATCTCGCCCTCTATCTCCCCCGGTTTTTTCATGTGTCCGAGGCACATGACGATACTATCGAGGGCCTCGTCCCGGAGGCTCAGGTCGGCGGAACCCCCCGGGTCCAGCTTCTCGTACTTGTCGGCTATGCCGGCAAAGAAGACGATGGCCTCCGTGAAGTCGTCGCGCCTGTAGTAGGCCCAGCCGAGCTTGTAGAGGGCCTTTTCATAGAAGAGCGAGCCGGGGTGGGAGGTTATCCTCATATACGCGTCGATGGACTCCCCGGTCCGCCCTGTATCGAGGTATATCTCCCCGAGCCTGAAAGAGACCTCTTCCCCGTAGGGGTTCGCCTCCCGGCTCGCCGCGACCTCTTCGAACACCTCGCCGGCCTCTTCCAGCCGTCCGTCTTCCTGCAGGGCGTAGCCGAGGGTGTAAAGGACGACCCCCATTCCCCGCTTGTGTGGATAGCGCTCCACTATCGCGCGGAGTCCTTTTATAACCTTTTCGTGGTCCATCGTGGGGAACGCCGGCTCTTCGTCGAGCTTGCCGTCTTCGTAAAGGCCCCGGAACTTCTCGTAGTCGTTCAACCTCTCCTTGAACACCTCGGAGGCCTCGGCGAAGTAGTCGTCCAGGAGCATCTTGAGCACTTCGAGAGAGAAGTCCCTGCTCTCGGCGGCCAACCCCATATATTCCTCCAGCCCCTTGAGGCTTTTTATCTCCCGGAACTCGATCCTGACCGGCGCCATCTGGCATCCGGCGAGAACGGCCACGAGGAGCAGCGCGTGGAGTCTCCTGAATCTCATTTCTTCTTCGACCTCTTTTCTTCCGCCTCGATGTCCTTGAGGGCCGCGAGCGCCTTTCTTTCGAGGAGCGTCATCTCGTAGCTCATCATCCCGGCGCGCCGTGAGACCACGTCGCCGATAAGCCCGAGCGCCTCCTCCATGCCGCGTTCGGCCTTTTTCCGGCTTTCCTCGACCCTGTCGCCGAGATCCTCGAGCCTTTCCAGCAGCGCGTACTCCTCCTCTATCCTCTTCAAGACGGCCAGCTCCAGCTCGGGCAGGAGTTTTTCGTAGGGTATCTCCCCACCGGCGGCGACGGTCTTCAAGTCCAGGACCATCCTCTCGAGTATCCCCTCTCCGTATCCGCCCCCGGGTTCGTACTTGGTAAGGTCCGTGGCCATCCAGAAGACGAACTGGCAGTAGACGGTGTTGTTGAGGTACCATATGCCGCTCTGGCCGTCGAGCGCCGTCATGTGGACGATATCTTTTTCCAGGCCGGTCAGCCGGCGGTTAAGTCGCTTTTCCCACCTCGCGGCTATACCGGCTTCAATGGCGGGCAGGTGGTCCCCGCCCTTTCTAATGACCGGCGCCTCGCTCGTCTCGTCGAGCACCTTTGAGGCCAGGAGTATGAGCAGCCGTCGTATAAACTTCGTCCGCCTTGTCGCGTCGGCGAGGTTTTCCCTCTGGGCGGCGATGTTCTTCTCGATCTCCTCGATGAGCGCGTATACGGCCTCTCCCTTCTTTTCGAATATCCCGGTTATGGTCTCGAAGGCCCTGTAATCGGCCCTGGCCGCGTTCAGCTCCGGGTTACTGCCCAGGAGCGCCACTGCGTCTACCACGGCGAAGGCCCCTTCGACGCCTACAGGGCCTTCGGCCGCGTCAGGCTCGGACAGCAGATCCTCTTCCCTTCCCATGGCGATAAGGTGGAGCGCTTCGGCCGGGACCCCTTCGGCGTATATCAGTCTAAGCCCTTCCCCCATGGTGCGGATGCCCGCCAAGGCCTCTGCCAGGGCGGCCCGGGCCTCTTGGAACTTCCCGGTCTTATAGAGGCAGTAGGTCTCGGCCAGCATGAGCTCCAGCACGGCGCGGTTGGAAGGGGAGAGCGGCTTGAGCCGGCCAATTGTTGAGAGCGCCTTCTTATATCGCCCGAGCTTTACCCTGGCCCACGCGGACCCCATGAGCGCCGGTTTATGGAAGCGGCTCCTCCTGTCCACCGTGCGAAAGCTCTCGTCGGCCCGGGAGAACCGCCCCCCCTCGAAGAGGAGGTAGCCGAGCGAGAGCCGCGCCCGGTTGAGCATGTCCTCGGGCTCAGTGACTCCGAGGGAGATGAGCTCTTCAAGGTGCCTTTCGGCCTCTGGGAGGTCTCCCTTTATCGTCAGGATCTGGGCGAGCATGAACTTTGCGTAGGGAAGGGCCGGGGAGGTGTCGGGTACGGTCGAGAGGAGTTCGAGCGCCTCGTCGAACCTCGTTTCCTGATAGAGGCTAAGAGCCCCGAGGTAGTTTCCGATCCCCCCCTCGACCCCTTCCGAGAGGGAGGCGAGGGTCGGGTACTCCCCCTGTCTGTAGAGGTTTTCGAATATCCGGGCCAAACCCGGCACGGTCTCCATAGACGCGGAGGAGAACGTGGGCAGCGGGTCTTCCCGGTAGCCTACGCTGAGGTCGGAGAGCCACTTAAGGACCACCACCCTGTCTCTCCCGGGGAAGTCGGGGGAGCGGCGGAGGATCCTCCCAAGCGAGATCGACGCGCCCAGGTAGTCGCCGGTGCGGTAGAGGAACTCCGCCCTTTCAAAGTCGTAGACGTCCCTCTGGACGGACGCCGTCTCGATTTCGGAAGGGGGGTTCTCGGCATGTGAGCTCCCGGCCGGGACGGCGAGGAGAGCTGTTATGGCGGCTGTAAGGAGTAGTCTGCTGTACGGCCGCATCTTAGCGGCTATGGTCTCTAAAGGCGCAGGGGATATCGCCAGGCGGTCAGGGGCTGTCACTATTCTCCCCGATACTTTCTCCGGCCTCTTCTTTCTCTTCGGCCTCCCGTGCCCTCCACCGCTCGAAGAAGTCCATCCTCCGGAGCTTTGCCTCGACCCCGCCGCCGATGCCCTTGAAGACCATTTCGAGGTGGGCGGGGTCGTCTTCGACGAAGAGGTTGTAGAGGACCTCGCCACTGCGGTCCACGTCCTCTCCGTCGAGGGTGTACTGGTAGGTGATGAGCAGGCGGTGACGGCCTTTCCTTATGGGCCCCTTGAAGAGCTGGTGCCTGCCGCCCCCGCCCATGGCCTCGTTCTCCTCAATAGAGTATATGTGGGTGAGGAACTGGCTGCGGTTATCCTCTATGTCGACGGATATGAGCCTAAAACCCGGTTGTTTCTTTACGGAGATGGTGAGCGGCATGAGGAGCGGCTCGGTGGAGAGTCCGCCCACGGCCTCTTCAAGCTCGCGGATCTCCCTGTCGACCGTCTCGTAGTTGTCGTAGAGCTCTTCGAGGATGTCCCTTATGGAGGAGTCTTCGTTTATGAAGGAGTCCTGGTGTATCTCTTCCCCGGCAGCGGGAGCGGCCGGGGGGGCGAAGACAAAAAAGAGGAGGGCGAGCCACAGTGATACTGCGGTTGCGCGCCTCCTTCCGGTATGGTTCTTACCATGAATGGGTGTCATATATCCAAACCCAAACGGCTGCCCGTGCCCGTTTCAATATTTTTAGCACAAAAAGCCCGATAGTTCAAGGCACACCATGAGGGTGGGGCAAACAGATTTCAGAATGGGAATTGCGAATTAATTGCTTTTAAATTTTTTTCCATCCCGCAATCCGAACTCCGTAATTCGCAATCGGAGGGGGCCGCTTATGGCGTTAACCGTGCGGCAGCACTTAGACCGGCACGAGCGAGGCGTACTTTATCATGAGCTTCTTCGGACCGGTCGAGCGGAAGTCCACGGTGAGCTTCGTCGCCTCGCCGTTCCCCTCGCGCATCCTTATAATACCCGTGCCGAAGCTCGGATGCCGCACCTTCATGCCCACCCTGAACGGGTCGTCTGTCGGGTCGAGCTGGCTGTCCTCGCTCGTATAGTAGGGCTCGTCGTCGACGTAGACGCCCGCCGCCCCCGGCTCCACTTCTTTCGCAACGTACTCGTCTCTTATGGACACGGCATCGATAAGGCCCGGCTCTATCTCTTCCACGAACCTCGATACGCTCCGGTAGCGCATCTCCCCGAAGAGCGTCCTGGTCCTGGCCGAGTACATGAAGAGTTTTTTCCGAGCTCTGGTCATCCCCACGTAGCAGAGCCGCCGCTCCTCTTCGAGCTCTTCTTCGCTGTCGAGGCTTCTCGGGTGGGGGAAGAGCCCTTCTTCGACCC
>JAZGJJ010000235.1 GCA_036482575.1 Thermodesulfobacteriota bacterium | reverse complement strand
CCGGCCGCCCTACATTTTGATGGAAGAGTCGGAGCGTGTTGTTATATAATAGGCAACTGGGAAAAACGGAAAAGAGAGAAAAAATAGAAAAAAATGGAAGGAACGGGAAGCTATGTTCTCGCTCAAGATTAACCTGATCCTCGAGGCCATGAGGCCCGTACAGTGGCTCAAGAACGGGCTCATCTTCATGGCGCTGGTATTCTCGAAGAGCTTCTTCGAGCCCGAGGCCGTCAGTAACTCCGTCCTCGCGTTCATCGTATTCTCCATGGTGTCGGGGGCCGTATACCTTATAAACGACATCGTCGACAGGGAGAAGGACCGGGAGCACCCGCTGAAGGACAAAAGGCCCATAGCCTCGGGAAGGCTTCCGGCGGGCAGCGCCTGGACCGGCGCGGCGGTCATATCGGGGGTGTCGCTCGTGGCCGCATTCGCCATAAACCCCTCATTCGGCCTCATAACCGTTGCCTACTTCGCCCTCTTTAACCTCTACACCTTCGTCCTGAAGGCCGTCCCCATAGTGGACATACTGACCGTGGCCTCGGGCTTCGCCGTAAGGGCCGCGGCCGGGGCGCTGGCCATAGAGGTGGAAATATCCCCCTGGCTTCTTCTCTGCACCATGCTCATGGCGCTCTTCGTCGTGCTCGGCAAGCGCAGGCACGAAATAGTCGTACTCGGGGATAGGGCCACGGTCTTGACCGAGTACAACTCGCTCTTCCTGGACCAGATGATAGCGGTCGTTACGGCCTCGACGCTCGTGGCCTACTCCGTCTATACCGTATCCGCCGAGACCGTGGAGAAGTTCGGCACGGACAACTTGAAGTACACCGTACCGTTCGTACTCTACGGCATATTCCGCCACCTCTATCTCATATACAAGAAAGAGGCCGGTGTAAGGCCGGAGAGGGACATCCTGGCCGACACCCCCACCATCGTAAACATCTTCCTATGGATCGGGGCGGTGCTGGGGATACTCTACGCGGGATGACGGAGGCAAAGGCCGGAGTAGCGGTCCTCAGGACCACGCCCGCCACGGGCTGCGATTGACCCGGCCCGTACGGTAATGGTATAAAAGACACTACCGGCACCTCGGAGGAATATAATCGATGCTCAAAATAGGCGTACTCGCATCCGGAGGCGGCACCAACCTCCAGGCCATAATCGACTCCATAGAGTCCGGAGGGCTCGACTGCGAAGTGGCGGTCGTTATAAGCGACAACCCCACGGCCCGCGCGATCGAGAGGGCGAAGAAGCACGGGATCAGGACCGAGGTAATAACAAAGGCGGAGTACCCGGAAAGGGAGACCTACGACAGGAGGGCCGTCGAACTCCTCAAGGGGTGTACAGTAGGTCTCGTCGTACTCGCCGGCTTCATGAGGATACTCTCTTCCGTACTCATAAAAGCCTTCCCCATGCGCATAATGAACATCCACCCCGCGCTCCTCCCCTCCTTCCCCGGCCTCAGCGTGCAGAGAAAGGCTATCGAGTACGGCGTGAAGTTCTCCGGCTGCACGGTCCACTTCGTGGACGAGGGGGTGGACACGGGCCCCATAATAATCCAGGCCGTCGTGCCCGTTATAGACGACGACACGGAGGAGACGCTGGCCGAGAGGATCCTCGCCGAGGAGCACCGCATCTACCCGGAGGCCATCCGCCTCTTCGCCGAAGGCAGGATAGAGGTCAGGGGAAGGCGTACCATTATAAAAAGAGTTGAATGAGCTGAATGAGCTAAATGAGCGACAGACCGGTCATAGTGAGCGCGTGCCTTCTGGGCATCCGCTCACGGTACGACGGGACCGACTCCTTACGGGAGGAGCTGGTCAGTGAGCTTCGAGGGACGCATGTCATACCCGTCTGCCCGGAACAACTCGGGGGGCTCCCCACGCCGAGGCCCGCTGCCGAGATAACGGGCGGGGACGGCACGGACGTGCTCGACGGAAAGGCGCGGGTGGTCGACGAGCACGGGAGCGACGTTACCGGGGCGTTCGTGAAAGGGGCGGAGGAGGTTCTGAAACTCACAAAGCTTACCGGGGCCAAGACGGCCATACTGAAGGAAAAGAGCCCATCGTGCGGGGTAAGCGTCATATGCGGGGGGGGCGGGGTTGAGGCCCGGGGGGCGGGCGTCACCACGGCGCTCCTTAAAAAGAACGGGGTGGATGTCAGAGGGGTCGGGTAAGAAAAAAAGGAGGAGTATATGAAGATCAGCTACCTGGGACATTCGTGTTTCACCATCGAGGGCGAGAAAGGCAAGATCATAATAGACCCATTTCTTACCGGGAACCCGCAGGCGAAGATGAAACCAGAGGACGTAAAGGTCGACGCTGTACTCGTCACCCACGGCCACGCCGACCACCTCGGTGACGCGGTGGAGATAGCAAAGGCCAACGACGCCCCCATAATAGCGCCCTTCGAACTCGTGAACTACTGCGCGGATAAAGGTGCCGCGGGCCACGAGATGCACATAGGAGGGGGCCACGACTTCCCGTTCGGCAGGGTAAAACTCACCATCGCCTTCCACGGCTCGACAACCGATACGGGTGCGGTGGGCAGCCCCTGCGGCTTCCTCATAACCATGGACGGGAAGCGCATCTACCATGCCGGAGACACGGGGCTCTTCTCCGACATGTCTCTCATAGGGCCCGTGGACTGCGCGCTCCTGCCCATAGGCGACAACTTCACCATGGGGATAGAGGACGCGATAGCGGCCGCGGGGCTCCTCCGGGCGAAGGTCGCTATCCCCATGCACTACAACACATGGGACGTTATAAAGCAGGACCCCGAGGAGTTCCGGCGTGGGCTCGAGGGCACATCGACCGAGGTAAGGATAGTCGAGCCCGGCGGGAGCGTTGAGATTTAGGCTCCGGCGGATTAGACCGGGCTTTGCCGAAGCCCGGCAGGTGCTCGAATAGCTTCGCAAGGAGCAGCCCGTCTCAGGCCATAATCACTTCCAGGTTGAACTTCAGATAGTACCAGTAGTACTTCGTGAACTCGAAGAGGACGCTATAGCCCCCCCCTCCCCTCCACCAGTTCTCATCGAAGTCCGGGTCGAATACCGGGTAGGTTTCCATAAGCACGTCCGTGGGCATGATGCGCTTGAAGATGTAGGAGGCCCTCTTCATGTGGTAGATCGAAGTTACGAGGATAAGGGAATTGAGGTTCCTCTCGGTCATGAACTTCTTTATCTCGACGGCGTTCTCGTAAGTACTCCTCGATTTCTTTTCGAGCACGACCCTCAGGCGCTCCCTCTCGCCGAGCCTCCCCATGAATATGGAATCGAGGTCCGCCTCCCTGTTCACCCCGCTCAGTATAAGCACCCCGCCCAGGCGCTTCCTCAAGAGGTCGAGCCCCGCTTCGACCCTCCCGGTCCCACCGGTAAGGACGACTATCGCGTGGGCGGGGTTGCCCGCTTGAGCACGGTAGCCCTTCATATCATTGACGAAGTTTATGAAGTGGTAAAGCGTGCAGGCAAAGAAAAATATGCCCAGCAGGACGTATCCCCGTGGTGCCATCTAATACCCCCTTGCAAATAGGAAAAAAATGTGTTATGAAACTATATTCCAATTTACACTAAAAGTCCACAAGAAGGGAGTAGAGACCAAAATGTCAGCCACATGCGAGATATGCGGAAAGGGTCCGGCCTTCGGCAACAACGTAAGCCACGCCAACAACAAGACCCGCCGGAGATGGAACCCCAACCTCCAGAAGGTGCGCGTTACCTACAGCGGCAGGACAAAGCGGATGCAGGTATGTTCGCGGTGCATCAGGTCCGGCGCGGTCGTTAAGGCCGCCTGACGCCACCTGACGGAAGGAAAGCTACACCCTTCCGGCTCACCCCCTCTTTAACGCTATC
>JAZGJJ010000234.1 GCA_036482575.1 Thermodesulfobacteriota bacterium | reverse complement strand
GGGCATTTGCAGCAAAGCAATCGCAGGAGGCATACATGATGAAAAGTTACATACATAGCGGCCGCGCATTATTTCTGGCCTTACCCCTGCTCTTACTGGTCCCGGCCTGCAGTTCGGTGTCCGTGGCGGGAGGAGGCAGGAACATCGCTCCAGACAAGGGCTTTGTGAGGGTCCTGACGCCCCACCGGCCCAACGCCAGCGCCTACTACTTCTTTTCCATGGCGCACCTGTCCCGCAAGAAGGGCGACATAGACGGGGCCATTGTCTATTACAGGAGGGCCATACAGGCCGACCCGCTCTCTCCGCTCCTCTATACCGACCTGTCACACCTCTACATAAGGAAGGGTGATAACGAGCTCGCGGAGAGCCTGCTTGAGAAGGCCGTCGACGTCGACCCCACCTACGTGCCCGCCCATCTCTTTCTCGGGGAGATATACCTCCTCACCGGGAAGGAGGAGGAGGCCATAAAGGAGCTCGAGACGGCGATAGAGCTCGACCGTGAGGGGCGCAAGGCCTATATCTTCCTGGGCGCTTTTTATGCGAAGAAGGGGAGGTTCGATGAGGCCACCGACGTCTTTGAGAGGCTCGTTGAGCAAAGGCCCGATTCCGCCGTCGGCTATTACTACCTGGGCAGGGTAGAGGCGGCGAGGTCGCACTACGCAAAGGCCGCCGAACACTTCAGCAGGGCCATCGACATAAACCCGTCCTTCGGCTCCGTATACCTGGAGCTCGGCCTCGCCTACGAGCAGGCCAAGCAGGTGGATAAGGCGATAGAGACCTACCGGAAAGCGCTCGAAGTCGTGCCGCACAGCCGTGAGCTCAAGAACAGGCTCGCGACCCTCTTTATCCAGCAGAACAGGCTCGATGAGGCCCTCGGCCTGTATGATGAGCTAAAGAAGAGCAAGCCCGACAGGCTCGACGCCATGACCAAGATCGGGCTCATCTACTTCGAGCAACAGATGTTCGATAAGGCCGCGGCCGAGTTCAGGTGGGTGCTTGAGGAGAAGCCGCAGGCGCACAGGGCCCGTTATTATCTCGGTGCGACCTATGAGGAGAAGGGGGAGTTTGAAAAGGCCATAGAGGAGTTCAAGAAGATACCCGCCAACGACAAGGTGTTTGTGGACGCCAAGATACACACGGCTTTTATATACGAGAGGCAGGGCAGGGTCGATGACGCGGTGGCGGCGATAAGGGAGGCCATAGAGTTGAAGGGCGGCGACGCGGAACTCTACAGGCTCCTCGCTTCGGTCTTGAGAGAGGCGGGTAAGTTCACCGAGGCCATGGCGGCCATCGAGGAGGCGCTTGAACTCTCCCCCGATAATACCGACCTGCTCTTTACCCTCGGCGTTCTATACGACGAGGCCGACAGGTACGAGGAGTCGGTAAATACCATGCTCAAGGTCATAGACCTCGATCCCGGACATGCCAATGCGCTCAACTACGTGGGATATACCTTCGCCGAAAAGGGTATAAGGCTCGATGAGGCGGAAGAGTACGTAAAGAAGGCCCTTGCCGTTAAGCCCGAAAGCGGTCATATCATCGACAGTCTCGGATGGGTATATTACAAAAAGGGGGAGTTCGATAAGGCGGTCATGGAACTGGAGAAGGCCACCCAGTACCTCCCCGAAGACCCGGTCGTGGTCGAGCACCTCGGAGATGCCTACTTGAAGGGGAGTTTCAAGAAAAAGGCCAGGGACGCGTACGAGAAGGCCAACCTGCTCGACCCGGATAACGAGGCGCTCAAGAGCAAGTTGGACAGGGTCAAGGCGGACCTCGGGGGCGAGAGCGAGTAGCGGTGCTTTCCTTTCCGAGGGTATTTTTTCCCCTTCTCCTGGCCCTTTTCCTTGCTTCGGGTTGCACGTTAACCTCCTCCCGTATTCCCGACACCACGTCCCGTTCCGTCCCGCCCGCCGCTACCTCAGGAACCCTTCTCCCGGCCCCTTCCCCTTTGCTCGTCCCGGACTCTTTAAGGGCCCGGGCCAGGGTGGAGCTTACCGCGAAGGAGTTGAAGGGCAGGGCCGTTATACTGGTAAAGAGGCCCGACCTTGTAAGGATTGAGATACTCGGACCGCTCGGACAGGCCGTTTCGGTGCTGGTAAGCGACAGCCGGCGCATAGCCCTTTACTCGGAGGGAAAGGTAAAGAGCTACCGCTGGGATGACCCGGCGCAACCCTATCCCTTCGGCGCCCGTGAACTCGTCTCGTTCCTCATGGGCATGCCCCGTGGGACGTATCCCGAAGGCGGGGGGAGGGCGGGCAGGGGGGGGAGGGGGGACAGTGGCGGCAGCGGGGGCGACTACGAGTTCTCAACCGACGGGGACGGCCGTGTATCAAAGCTCGTCAAGTTCGAAGACGGCGTTCTCGTGCTGAAGGCGGCCATGGAGGACTACCGCGAGATCGAGGGCGTGGTCGTACCCATGAGCGTATCGATCGAGAACGGCGAGGGGGAGCGGCTCCTCATAAGCTACTCGTCGGTAGAGGTGAACCCGGAGATGGAAAGGGAACTCTTCAACCTGCCGGACTCCATCTCCACCCCATGACGAAAGGGCCCCGGCCCGGCTCTATCCCTTCTCCTTCAAGTACTCGACACCCATATCTCCGCTGGCGGGCAGGGCTCGCACCCAAGGCACTTGTGGAACCGCTTCGCCATGAGCCGTTCGACCTCTTCTGTAAGGGCCGGACGGTCGAGCCTTATCTGAACGAACGCGCCCTGAAGGCATTCGCACTCAACGCACTTCTCGACAGCGAGCTGCTCCGTGAGTCTTTTTAAAAATTATCCGGCCCGGTTTTTTCCCCTTCCATGCCGTTACGCCCGGCCCTTTATGGTGGCGAGCCACTCCTTTACGAACTCCTCCTCGTCCTTTTTCGTCTCCACCTCGCCATTGAGCTTCTTTCTGAACAGGACGCCGAGGATCTCTCCCATGTCCGGCCCTTCGGCCACTCCAAGTTTCTTAAGGTCGTTACCCCCGAGCGAGACCTTTACGTTCCGGAGGTGGGTTACGTAGTTTGAGAGGTCCTTCTTCACCTGCTCCTCTTCCGTCCCGGCCATGAGATACAGTAAAAGTTCGAGAGGGAGCGGGTGGAGGAGTTCGTACAGGTCGCCGTTCGTTTTCACCCTGCCGGTCTCGATCAACTTCAGAGCCTTCCTGCTTCCGCTCCTTCCGGTGACGACGGCCTGTCTCTTCTTGCCCACGATCGAGAGCCTCCTGCCGAGCGCCGCGAACTCCTCTTCGGTAAGTCCGTCGGTCAGGGCGAGCAACAGCGTGAGCCACTCCTCCACCCTGTCGGGGGTATAGAGGAGGCGGTGCCAGGCGAGTACCTCCCGCGTCCTCTCGAAGAGCTTTTCGGTCCGCTCGTCCCAGGCAAGTGACGGATGGATGAGTTTCAGGAGCCCCAACTCGTCGAGCCTCTTAACCGCCCCGGCGGCCGCGTCCTCCTTGAGGACGTTCTTCATCTCGTCGCGGAGCCTTGGGCCGGAGAGTTTCTTTATTATGTCGAGTTTTACGGTGTTCTTTATGAGGTTCAGCGTGTGCCGGGCCATCCTGAAGCCGAACCTCTCGGCGAAGCGCACGGCACGGAAGGCCCTGGTGGGGTCCTCGACGAAGCTCAGGTTGTGGAGCACCTTGATGGTCTTCTCCTTTATGTCGCGCTGGGCGCTGAAGAAGTCCACTACCTCCCCGAACCTTTCGGGGTTAAGCGCCACGGCAAGGGTGTTTATGGTAAAGTCGCGCCTGTAGAGGTCGAGCTTCAGCGAGGAGAGCTCGACCGTTGGGAGCGCGCTCGGCCTCTCGTAGTACTCGAGCCTCGCGGTGGCCACGTCCAGCTTGAAGCCCGCGGGGCGGATTATTCCGTCCGGGAATATCACCACCGCGGTCTTGAAGCGCTCGTGGCTTCTGACCTTGAGCCCCTTTCCTTCGGCGAACTTCGCGGCGAACTTTATGCCGTCCCCTTCGATCACTACGTCCATATCGAGGTTCTCGCGTTTCAGGAGGAGGTCCCTTACGAAGCCGCCAACGACGTAGGACTGGAAGCCGAGCCCCTCGGCGGTCCGGCCGATCTCTCTCAGAATCTCCAGGGCCCAGCCCGGGAGCCGCTCCTTCATGAGCGAGGTCAGCCGTCGTTTCTTCTCCACCCTGCCGGGTTTCTCGGCGAGCTCCTCCTGGAGGAGTTTCAGTATGTCGGTCCTCGTGACCACCCCGGCCACGCGTCCGGCATCCCCGGCATAAAGGACCGGCAGCAGCCTCTGCCCGTGCGCCAGGACTTTTTCGCGGATCT
>JAZGJJ010000233.1 GCA_036482575.1 Thermodesulfobacteriota bacterium | reverse complement strand
GTGCCTCAATATTTCGGCCGGGGGGAGGGGCCCGTCCGGGTTCATGCTCAAACGCGCCATGCGTTTGGCCTGGAGCTTTTGGAACTCCGGGGTCGAGAGCACCACGAGGCAACTCTTCGTCCGGTCGACGACCCCTATGGTTTCGGAGTTTCGGGAGAGGAGACGGAGCGAGTCCCCTCCAATCTCTATGCCCGTCGCCTGGAGCGGCCTTGCCCGGGTCTTAAGCTCGTCCTTGCCCACCACCGCCGACGGTATACCCTCCCTATCAAGGACGCGCGAGATGTCGTCGAGCGGACCCCTGTCCTGGTCGGTCTTCAGTATCTGGAGCGCGTTCCCGGTGAGTTTCTGCCGCAGGGTAGGCGGACGCAGCCCGGTTATCCCGGAGAGGGACTCGATATAGGGCTCCACGAGCGCCGCCTCTTCGGAGACGGGCCTTATGATGAGGTAGTATCGGCTCTGGTAGGAGGTCATGGCTGGGCGCCGGTCCTTAATTTTTTTACCATAACGTGCCGATTTTACCATCTTTTCATTTGGAGAGAAAGTGTATTTACTATAAATCCGGGTTGAAGGGCGGAAGCGGTTATGTTATAAGTTTATTCTATGATGATAAACGTTCGATTGATCCGTCCTTTTCTCTTGATGGAGGGTTTGCGATGAAGTTGAGTAACTACCGCCGGTTTTTCCTTTTCGTCACCGTCATCTTTCTTTGGGCGTCTCCTGCCGCATCCGCCGGGGGGGAGGTCTCGAACGATATTGGTTTTAAAGTGAGCTTTGTCGGCGCGGAGTTGGCTTGCGGTCCCGACGGCGCGATAGAATTTAATGCGTCCGGGTTTACGTTGTTGGATAAGAATAAATGGGAGATGAAGCGGTATCGGCCGCACATCTATTATTTGCGTCACGAAGGACATAAAGCATTTTTTAAGGTAGATACGGAAAAAAGAAAGGCATACATGTTTTACGGGAAGAGCTTCGGTTCCCCCGGGGGTAAAGAGAAGCTACTTAAAGGTGTGGTGGTGCAGTTGGCCGATAAAGGGTGTGGAGAAGGTCCTGAAAAGTTTTCTCTTTACTTCCCGAGGACCCATGTCTTGTACGACCCCAGGCTCCGCTCGGTAGTTGTTAGGTTCGGCCAAACGTTTATATCTGAGCCGGGTTGGGAGATCAAGAAGTTCGGAAGTAGCACGTATCATCTGCGCCTTACCGGTTGGGAGAAGGGGCTCTTCTGGAAGTTTTATACAGACGGCAGTAAGATATCCAGGGTGAAGGGGGAGTTCGGCCAGGGGGGAGGTGAAGAACTGGCCATGGGGGCCAGGCTGAAGCTTAGCTATTTCGGTTCGGCAACGGCCTCAAAGGAGCGGGAGAAAAGGAACACCGAGAAGTGGAAGGGTGTAGTGGATAAGAAGGGGGTTACGGAGGACTTCGGGTTCGCCGGGCAGGAGGTCGAGAGGCCCGAGTCGGCATGGACAGAGGCGGAAAAGGCCCTTTATCGTAAGCTCTTGAAGAACGGTTCCTTCGACGTGCTGGTCGTGCCCTTTCAGGTGCAGGGATACGCGGTGGACCGTATCGGGCGTTTTCTTATGACCCGGTATCTGGCCCGGAGGGTCGAGGCCGCGGGCCTTAAGGTGCCGGGACCCACGCTCGTCGCGAGGGCGCTTGGGGAGAGGATGAGGAGCTTTAACGACGATGATATCTACAGCCTTGCCTACGAGCTCGGAGTAAAGACCGTCATACGGGGCTACGCCGGCCATAACCTGGACGAGAAGCTCGGAGTTACGCTCCTGGTGGATAAGAGGAAGAAGGGAAGGGGGTGGGCCGGATCACGCGGGAACCCGGAGCGGTTCCAGTGGAATGACGTCCAGTTCTCCGACGAGCGCCCGCCGTCGGAGGCCTTTCGCGGCATACTGGACGATGTTATGTCGAAGCTCCCCTTCGATGAAACCAAAAAGTCGAGGGAGGTTCTTTACGATAGAGTGAAGGCGGAGTTGCCCGATACCGTTATGGAGACCTTCACGGGCGAGGGCGGCTCACCGGTCGTGGACGCGTATTCTCTCCAGCTTATCGGCACCCTCTTTCCCCGTGATGACACCCGGCGGCCGGATGACCCGATTGCGAGTGAGCACTTTTTCGAACGTTCCCTTGTCGCCCTGGGTGAGGTCTCGCCCAGCTCCCCGGACTACGCATTTTTGAAGGCACGCGCCTTCTTTTATCTCCACCGGCGTCCCGCCGCGCTCGCCGCGCTAGGAGAGCCCGGGACGGTGGAGGAGAAGGCCCTTGCCGCGCTTCTCGACGGGAACCTGTATGAGCTTGAAGCGTTGGTGGATAAAATAAGTTCTCCTCTCACCAGACTGATGATGATGATAGACCTGGTCGACTTAAACGTCTCTTACAAGCGGGAACCGTTCGAGGAAGAATATTACGCGGATATAATCAAAGAGTTCCCGGACTGGGAGGTGGCCGTAAAGCGGAGGTTCGAGGGTAAGGATGACTGGTTCCATCAGTCGAACCTAGTGGTCAAGAAAGAACTCGACAGGGTCTTCCCCGTAGAGGGCTATACCGCCGAGAGTATAGCAAGGAACAGCGCGGTGCTCGGCGAGAACCCCTTCGGGGGGGAGGACGTGGAGTTTTCCGTCTACACGCATCGCCGCAGGTTGTTTGAGAAGGAGGGGAAGAGGTTCTGCTGTGCTCCGGGGCAAGTCCGGCCGGTTGAGGCGGACTACCTCGACCTCCTTGCCGCCGCTGGCGATGCCAACCTGTTGCATAATATCAATCGACTCCTTTTTCTTCAGGGCTTACCCGATGCGGCCATGGAGACCCTTAACCGCTACGACATTCTGTACCGGGGACACCCGGAGATGGAGTCCCTTAAGATATCCGCGTTAAGCGAAATCTCCAAAAACAGGCGGCAGGGGACGGTACGTGAAAACCTCTTGAAGGAACGTAAAAAGCGCTGGCATGACATATGTGACTGGTCTCAGGGTCAGGACAGGATAGCCCTTGCGGGGTGTTCTAGTTCCGAGCTTTTTTATGAGAACGATTATCCCCGGCACTGGTATTCCGGCTATGTGTCGTGGCGGAAGGCGTTGGACCGAAAGCTTGACGAAAAACTCATGGCGGAACCCGATGCCGGTTCGTTGCGCGAATCCGATAAGTACGAGATTATGAACAGGAAACTTGCTCTCTGGTATTCCCACGACGATTTTACCGCTTTTAAAAAGTATTATAATGAGTTCCTCGACCATAAAATGTACAAGGCCGCGGCCGAGCTCCTGGAAGATAACCGGCACCGTTTCATCGGGAACCCCGGGCGCTTGAACTACTTCGCGGGGATCAAGGAGAAGGGCGGGTATATCGAGGCGGCAAGGAGACTTTATGAGGACGCCATCGCACATGACCCCGAGAAGTGGCTCCCGTATTTCTGGCTCGCCAGGACTTACATAAAGGAGGGCGACTTCAAGAAGGCCAACGAGGTTTTCCTCGCCTACCCCCTGTTCCGCGGCGGCAAGGCCAGCAGGGTGGGGCTGTCTAACCGGGCTTATAACGCCGGTTTTGAACTTCTATACGTGGGCGCCATCGAGGAAGCGGTGCCGCTCTTCAAACTTTCCGAGGGCTACGGGACCGGCTCCGGCAGGGAGATGATGAGCCAGCTATCTTTGTCCCTTATCAAGGAAGACTATATGGAGGCGGTATATCACTCCCTCAGACGTGCGAAAAGGTATAAAACCTCCGGCGGCTACGCGAATTATATGATGTTACTGCACCTTACGGGTTATAGCGAGGAGGCATGGTCGTTGTTCGACGACATCTTTGAGGCCAAGAAGAAAGATAAGAATATCATCAGCGCCGCCGCCGTACTCCATCGTATAGGAGGGAAAAGCGATGGGGAAATACGGGAGTGGCTTAAGGAGGACAGGTTCAGCGGACTTGATCCTGCCTACACCAGTCAATACCTGTTAGGGAGCCACCTTCCGGACCGTCCACCTAACCCCGGGCTTGCAGACTTTATAGAAGGGTTAAAGGGAAGAAAGGCGGCCGCGGCCGCCGACCCCGGCACGAGGAAATTCAAGCAGCATAGGGCCTGGTTTGCCAACGGGTATTATCTTTTGAAGGTAAAGAGATTCGATGACGCCTATAAGTCATTCAAGACCAACTTCCACCGTTTCAAGAAAAAAACTTACAAGTCGTACCGGTATGCTTTCCCCTATATAGCCTGGAGCGGCGCAAAGGCCGGTGAGTCGACAGAGGTGGGAAAGCATCTGGGGGACTATAAAAAAGAGTACGGGGAGGACTTCTACTTCCATCTCTCGAAGGCGTTGATGGCGGGAGGGAAAGGGCGCCACACCGAAGCGCTCCACCGCCTCGAACTCGCCCGGAATAACGTCCACATCGAAGACAAGAGGAATCTCACCACCTGGTACGAGCTCGTTGAATCGGCAGAGTGGCTCTATGAGGACAGCGGCAGGGAGGAGTACCGCGACCTCGCGCTCGAGTGGGCCAAACTATACAGGCGTATTTTCCCGTGGTACGCGTGGGCCTACGCCGTGGAGGCGAAGTATACGGATTCGGACTACGACCGGCTGAGGGCGCTCGCGATCACCCTCTACCTCGACAGGCACTCCGAGCGTATCTCCGGCTTTTCAGAAGAGGAAAGGGAAGAGGCCCTCGAGTGGCTCGAGAAGAATAACCCCTTCAAGGTCAGGAAGAGACAGGGAGACGTGTAAGGCCGAGCGTGTTTACGGTTTCCGTGCGGCTACAAAGACCACGCCATACGTGGCGGCTATACCCCCGTCGTTACCGGAAGGGAAGCTTTTTTTGTAGACCCTTGCCGTCTCCTTCAAGAGCGTTCCCCTCCCGAGGTTTTTCCCTCC
Organism: Thermodesulfobacteriota bacterium; assembly: GCA_036482575.1. Taxonomy (NCBI): domain Bacteria; kingdom Pseudomonadati; phylum Thermodesulfobacteriota; species Thermodesulfobacteriota bacterium. The sequence goes on along the minus strand of JAZGJJ010000233.1, from coordinate 8,772 downwards.
GTCCGTGTGCGGGCTCGTCGCGCCTACGCCCTTTAACGTCCGTAAGAGGTCCATGAGATCTTTATACTCTTTTCTGTACGGACCTTGCTCGATAGTGACCCTTTCAAAGTTCACGCCTTTAAGCGCCCCGGAGACCTTTTCGACCACGGGAAAGCCCATCGGGGCCGGAAGGCCGTCCCCGCCCGTCCGCTTCGCCGCTTCCTCGACGCTCGCCCGGAGCTCCCTCATGGTCGACGGGCCGAGGGTGGAGAAGACGAACGCCCCCCCGGGCCTCAAGACCCTTATGACTTCGCCGAACGCCCTCTCCATATCCACGGCCCACTGGTAGGTGAGGCTCGATATGACGAGGTCGAAGGTCGAGTCCCGGAAGGGGATACGCTCGAAGTCGCCCGTAACGAAGCTGGCGTTTTTGCCGTTAAACGTTTCTCTTGCCTTTACGAGCATGGGGAGGGCGATGTCGCAGCCGTATACGGCTGCATCCGGGTAGAGGCTCACGACCGGCCTGATAAGTCCACCCGTGCCGCAGCCCATATCCAGTATGCGGCGCGGGCCGACGGGAAATACCGGGGCTGGCGGTAGGTAGGTCAAAAGGTCCCGGGCCACCTCCTTCTGCACCGACGAGCAGGCCTCGTAGGTGGAGGCGGCCTTTGAAAAGGAAGTCTTTATAGCTCTTTTGTCGAAATCAATGCTCATAATTTCTCAAGGAACTCCGCTATGGTTTTCTTGAACCTCTCGGGCTCGGTAATAAAGGGCGCGTGTCCGGCCCCCTCGAACACCTGAAGCTCCGCCCCTGCGATGTTATCCGCCAGATACTCGGCCGCCCCCACGGGGCATACCTCGTCAAGGGCGCCGTGGACGATAAGGGTGGGCGTCTTTATCGATCTGAGCCGGTCCCTCAGGTCGGTGGCTATGAGCGCTTCGGATGCGGCCTTTATATCGTCGAACTCCATCGGCGTCTCGGTCTCTCCGTAGTGCTGTAAGAGTTCTCTCACAGCGGGGCTCCTTAACTCGGCCGGGGTGAAGTTAAGCAGGAAGTATCTTTTTACCGCCTTTACGTGGTCTTTATCGACCTCGTCCAAAAGTTTTTTCGTCCGTCCTTTGGAAAGAGCCCACGGGAAGTTTTTTCTCTGCATAAAGCACGGCGTTCCGCCTACGAGGACGAGGCCCTTGAACTTTTCCGGCTCTTCGGCCGCGGCCGCCATCAAGGCCTGCGCCCCGAGAGACCAGCCGACACCTATAACCTCACCTGACGAGGGAAGCGAGGACATAAGTGAATCCACCGCCGGCCTGAGCGTCGGCTCGTCCCAACTTCCGTTCTCTTTATCCCCACCGTGGCCGGGCAGGTCGATGCACAGGAACTCTCTGCCTTCGGCGAGCTTCTCGGCGTATCGGTTCCATACCCTCCCATCGGTCGCCCATCCGTGGACGAAGATTATCTCTTCGCTCATCCGAGCGCCTCCTTTATGGCCGAGAGCGCGAGGTCGATCTCTTCCCGCGCGTGCGCCGCAGTGGGCGTTATCCTGAGCCGTGAGGTACCCTCGGGTACGGTCGGGGGCCTTATCCCCTGGACGAAGACTCCTTTGTCGAGAAGCCGCGCCGTTATCTCCATTGTCCTTTGTGCGTCGCCCGTCTTAAGCGGTATGATATGGGCTTCGCTGTCGAGGGTGTCGAGACCGGCGCCTTTAAGCTCCCCTCGTATGTAATCGGCGTAATCGAGCAATCTTGCTCGTCTTTCCGGCTCCCTTTCGACGATCTCCATCGCCTTTATGGTAGCGGCGCATACGGCCGGCGGCAGGGCCGTGGAATAGACGAACGCCCTGGCCCTTGTTACGAGTAGTTCCATGAGTTCTTTATCTCCCGCTATAAAAGCCCCGAACGTGCCGAGCGCCTTTCCGAAGGTGCCCATCCGTACTATGTGCGGACCTTCCACGCCCGTGTGTTCGAGCGTGCCCGTGCCGTTTTCTCCGAGTACTCCCACCCCGTGCGCGTCGTCTACATATAGCATCGCGCCGTACCTGTCCGCGAGCCCGGCGATATCTTTAAGCGGCGCCAGGTCGCCGTCCATGCTGAAGATACCTTCTGTTATGATAAGTTTTTTCCTCGCCGTGGAGTTTTTAAGGAACCCTTCGAGAGCGTCGGTATCGAGATGAGGGTATCTCCTTACCTTCGCCCTGCTCAGGGCGGAGCCGTCGATGATGGAGGCGTGGCTCAGCTTGTCCGAGAAGATCTCGTCGCCGTGCCCGGCAAGCGCCGGTATCAGGCCGGTATTGGCGTGCCAGCCCGAGTTGAAGACGAGCGCGGCCTCGGTGCCCTGGAACTTTCTTACCGTCTCTTCGAGCTCGATGTGGGGTTCCATGGTGCCGGAGACGAGGCGGGAAGCGCCCGCTCCAACGCCGTAGCGCTCGACGGCCTTTACGGCGGCCTCCTTTACCTCCGGGTGGCAGGAGAGGCCGAGGTAGTCGTTCGAGCAGAGGAGCACGACCTCGCGGCCGTCTATCAGCACTTTCGGTCCGTGAGTTTTTTCGATAAGGGTGGTCTCCCTTTTGAGCCCCGCTTCTTCGAGTCCCTTGAGCTCTTTTAGTATGGTGGCTGTCACGGGTGCCCGTTGCCTCTTGGGGTGAGCCCGAGGTCGCGCAGCATTTGAAGGTCCTCCGCCGTGTTCCTGCCTTTGGTCGTTAGGTAGTTGCCTATCATCATGCCGTTGGCCCCGGCGGCGAATATAAGGGGCTGCATACCGCGGAGGTTCATCTCCCTGCCGCCGCATACGACGATATCTTTCGTTGGGAGCATAAGCCGCATGAGCGCGATAATCTTAAGGCATTCGACGGGGGTCAGGTTCCTTGCTTCTTCCAGGGGCGTCCCGGGACGGGGATTTAAGAAATTTATCGGGACGGAGTCCACGTCGAGCTCGCGTAACGTTTCGGCGAGTTCGACCCTGTGCTCCCACCCTTCGCCGAGGCCGAATATACCGCCCGAGCAGGTGTAGAAGCCGAGCTCCCTGGCGGTCCGGATTGTGGCTACGTCTTCTTCGTAGTCGTGGGTGGTGCAGATCTTTGGGAAAAAACTCCGTCCGGTTTCGAGGTTATGGTGGTAGCTTTCGAGCCCGGCTTCTTTTAGCGTCTTTAGCGTTTCAGGGCTCAGCATGCCGAGCGAGGCGCAGCGCTCTACGCCGGTGGTCTCCTTCATGGAGGCAAGGGCGTCCGTAAGTATGGAGACGTCCTTTTCGCTCGCGACCTTGGTGCCGCTCGTTACGATCGAGAACTCGCGGGCGCCGTTTTTCGCGGCCTCTCTGGCGGCTTCGGCTATGGCTTCGGCTGAAGCCATCCGGTAGGTCTCGACCCCGGTCTCGTAGCGGGTCGACTGGGAGCAGAAGGTGCAGTCCTCGGCGCACAGTCCGCTCTTTGCGTTCACTATGCCGCAGAGGTTGACCTCGGTGCCCTTGAACTTACGGCGTACCGCCTCGGTAGCGGCGAGTACCTCGTAGAGGTTCTCGTCCGGCAGGGCGGCGAACTCGCAGCCTTCTTCAAAGGTGAGGCCGTCACCTGCCAGGGCCTTTTCCCGAGCTTTTTCAACTATATCCGGCATCTGTAGTTGATAACACAGGGGAGGGGAGATTGTCAACCCTGACGAGGTATAGGTTGACAATCAGTGGCGGTACTATTTTTGTCAAATTGGGGATTGTGGCCCTTGTCGAAATGGTGTATATTTATTAGACGTCAAAAGAGTGCAACCTACCCGGGCGTATCGATAGGGATCCGGGAGGAATCCCGCCATGAAAGACGAAAATAAAACAAAGAAAGAACTTATAGCGGAGCTGGCGGAGCTGCGCCGCGGCCTTGACGGGCCCGGCCGCCCTGGAACTACGGAGGCGTCTTTGAAGCTGGGGACGCAGCAGGCAACCATTTCCGAGCTCGGTCAATTCGCGCTCTCTGGCGCCGACCTCTCCGTACTCTTCGACATGGCCGTCAATTTAACCGCCAAAACCCTCTCAGTCGAGTATTCCAAGGTACTGGGGCTGCTCCCGGACCGTAAATCCCTGCTGCTTCGCGCGGGGGTGGGTTGGAAAGAAGGGCTGGTGGGTAAAACGACTGTCGGTTCCGAGAGGGAGTCTCAAGCCGGGTATACCCTTATGTCGAGCGAGCCTGTAGTAGTGAAAGACCTGCGAAAGGAAACCCGCTTCAACGGGCCGCCTTTGCTGACGGACCATAAGGTGGTAGGCGGCATGAGCGTGATTATCGGTGAAAAGAACGACCCTTTCGGCGTCCTCGGGGTGCATACCGGCTCGGAGCGAGCTTTTACGGTCGACGATATCAACTTCCTGCAGGCCGCGGCAAACATACTCGCCGCGGCCATCGGGCGCAAGAGGGTCGAAGACGCGCTCAGGGAAAAGGAGGACTTCTTCCGGAGGCTGGTGGAGTCCACCAATATTGTCGTCTGGGAGATGGACGTTGCTACAAGACGCTTTACTTATGTGGGTCCGCAGGCCCTTGATATCACCGGCTACCGCCCGGAAGAGTGGGTCGACCTGGATGCCTGGTCGGCGATCGTCCACCCGGACGACCGGGAATGGACGGTCGATTTCTGCCTGACGTCCACCGCCGAAGGTAAAGACCATGACTTTGAGTACCGCATGGTTACTAAAGACGGCCGGACGATATGGGTGAAAGACATCGTAAGCGTCGTCTTCGGAGACGACGGTCCCGTGACGCTGAGGGGCTTTATCTTCGACATAACGGAGCTCAAGGCGGTCGAGGAGGCGTTGGAGTCCTCCAGGAAGATGCTCCACGCGGTGATGGACACCATCCCGGTCAGGGTCTTCTGGAAGGACCGGGACTTAAAATACCTCGGGTGCAACCTCTCCTTTGCCCGGGACGCCGGCCTCGACTCGCCGAAGGAGATTATCGGAAAGGACGACTTCCAGATGTCCTGGCGGAGTGAGGCGGAGCTCTACCGCGCCGACGACCGCGCGGTAATCGAGACCGGGGAGGCCAGGCTCAACTACGAAGAGCCGCAGACCTGGCCGGACGGCACCGAGATGCTGCTCCGGACCAGCAAGGTGCCGCTCAGGGACAGGGATGGGAATATATTCGGGGTGCTGGGGACCTATGAGGACATCACCGAGCTGAAGGCGGCGGAAAAAGAGGCCCTGAGGGCCCAGAAGCTCGAGTCGCTGGGCGTCCTTGCAGGCGGGATAGCCCACGACTTCAACAACCTCCTCGTCGGGATACTCGGCAATATCAACCTTGCGAAGCACAGGCTCGAACCGGAAGATAGAATATATAAAAGGATAGTCGAGGCGGAGAAGGCGTCACTTTATGCAACCGAGCTGACCCAACAGCTTCTTACCTTCTCCAAGGGCGGGGAGCCGGTTAAAGAGACGATCCTGATAGGAGACCTGGTCGAAGAATCGGTCCGCTTCGCCCTTCGCGGCTCGAATGTGAACTATGACTGTACCGCTTCCGAAGGCCTTTCATCCATTGAGGCCGATAAGGGGCAGATAAGCCAGGCCATGAATAACCTTGTCATTAACGCCAACCAGGCCATGCCCGGGGGCGGGACGATCAAGGTGCGTACCGAAAACGTCACCGTCGATACGAAGGACAACCTCCCCCTGAAAGAGGGGAAGTATGTAAAGATATCTATCGAGGACGGAGGTGCGGGAATATCGACCGAAGACCTGCCAAGGATATTCGACCCGTACTTTACCACCAAACCAAAGGGGAGCGGTCTCGGGCTTGCAAGCGTATATTCCATCGTAAATAGACACGAGGGATACATAGGGGTCGCCTCGGAGGTCGGAGGGGGGACGACGTTCCGGGTATACCTCCCGGTATCCACGAAGAAGCCTGTCGAGGCCGGTGAGGTAAAAGAGACGATAGTCGCGGGCGCCGGCAGGGTGCTCGTGATGGATGATGATGCGATAGTAAGGGAGGTTGCAAAAGAGTACCTCAACCATATAGGGTACGAATCCGGGCTTGCGGCGGACGGTGCGGAGGCCGTTGAACTTTACAGAAAGGCCAGGGAGTCCGGCAACCCCTTTGCCGCCGTCATAATGGACCTTACCGTCAAGGACGGTGTCGGGGGGGAAGAGGCGGTAAAGGAGTTGATCAAGATAGACCCGGACGTCAAGGCGATCGTATCAAGCGGTTACTCCGGCGACACGATAATGGCCAACTACAATGACTACGGGTTCAGGGGCGTCATTGCAAAGCCGTATACACTCCCGAAGTTGAGCGAGGTTCTCGATAAGGTGCTGAGGTGAGGGGGCCTGCCCTTTTCCTTCCTGAACTATACAGTTGACAGGTTTTCTGTACTATGGTTAGTTAGCTGAGTGAAAATTGAAGTAAGAAGGGAGGTTGTCTGATGGCTCTTTTCAATTTAAAAGGGGAAGCTTTAACAAATATGCCACACAAGGAGCAATACGACAATTGGATGCAGAATCTGGGTAGAGATGATTACAGAGGGGTATTAGACGCCATACATGATGTCTTGGACGATGCCCGCGATAAATCCGAACCTGTTTACTCCGCACGTATACCGGGCAGAGAGTGGGAAGGGACTCCATACAAGCCAATCTATATCGCTTGTAATAAGGATTGGAATGCATCAAGGCTTTTCTATGGTCAGCTTTGTTGGGAGGCTGTTCAGTCCCACGAAGCTGATTGGACTGTTATAGCTGAGGAACGTGGAGATGACCAGCAGGGAGGGAAGATATATTTTGTCCGTCGATAAACACCCGGGCAGGGTGGGCATTGCCCACCTTACAGAACGGTCGTGTTAGAAAATAAATCTGTCCCCCTTTTTCAAATTGCTTTTTGACTAAGGAGAATAAGGAGCATACGGTGATGGAAATGACAGACAACGAACACACCACATACTTGGCAAATTCGGCGCTCATTGCTAACTCCGATGCAACTCTGACTTCACTGGAGTTGGCTGCACTGGAAGAAATCAGAAAAAATATTGGTGCAAAGAAAAAGGCTCTTACTTCTGCTCGCAAAGCAGTCGAGTCTGGCAATTATACTATAGCTAAATGCGGAGACTTCGCCGCGCAGATAAACAACCTTGCAGATATGCTTTACATCTGCTTTGTCGATGGTGAACTGTCCGAAAAGGAGTCATCCCTTGTGTTAAGCTTTGCTGAGAGCATTGGGCTGACCAAGATGCAGACAGAGATAATGATGAAAGAGGCTACGGAACGTGTAAGTAAGATGACTTTCAATGTCACTTGCCAGAAATGTTCCAATAATGTTGACGCAAAGGCTAAGTTTTGTCCAAACTGTGGAACCCCCATTTCTAGTTCGACAGAGGATTCTGTGAAAACTGATTTTGAGATTCCAAGCACTGGTCACTCGATTGAATTCGCAGAATCAACAGCAGCGGGATTTCCTAAGGCATTGGAGTTCTCAAAGTCGGCACCAAAATTTGAAACTTGTATTCGTATGAAAAAGACATGGTATCTTGCTTCCTGGCCAGAAGATGTTTTTTCAGATGTTATCCTGCTGGCAGATGCTCTCAACGGTATACGCAACCGAAAATACTACCACAATGGCTCTGAAGAACCATGGGATGAGGTTTTTACCTTCGTTTGGTGTATCGGGAACCGTGAAGCAGCCTATAGACCAATAGAATACTGTTTTGGAAAGAGCGATAAGCGTATCAACCCTTGGGGTTGCAAACACGTCGATTTTGAATGGACAGAATGGGCTAATTGGTTTTCTTATGGGCACTTCAAGAAGAGCGGAATCATCAAAAAGAAATACTCATGGGTATTTAACAAAGAGCGAATACGTCACGAGGTAATGACCAATGTGCATCGCTATCGTAGGTGTCCCCATCTCCGCCCTCTTTTGATTGAAGCCGTCATTAAGGCATTACCTGAGGAAATCGAAATCACACAAAGCTCAGGCTGGAAGTTCAGCAGTATCTATGAAGAAGTCCCTGGTAGTATTAAGGTGGTTGAGGTCGAAAAGTCAGACGATTACGAATGCAAAAATGAATATTACTCAGATGGAGTCCGCCCCCGTGGGCTTGCTGTTCTTCGCCAAGTATTGACGAAGGCGTTTGCTGAAGCGAAGGTAATAGATATAGGTATAAACGAATTAGTTAAGTAGAGTGAAGGGAATAAATAGAAAATAAATAGGGACAGGAAAATAAATAGGGACAAAATAAATAGGGACAGCGACCCTTTTCAACAAAAATAAATAGGGACAGAAAAATAAATAGGGACAGCGACCCTTTTCAACAAATATAGATTCCCGCGTCCGCGGGAATGACATAAATCTCCCTCACCCCAACCCCGAGATACTGAATCAAGTTCAGGATGACATTAAGAGAGATTGCTTCGCCCTTCGAGAGCCTCAGGGCGAACGGGAAAAAGCAAACCGGCAAGTTTTTCGTCAGACGAGGCAGACGCACATTTTGGCCCGCAGGCGTATATAGATATACGTCGAGGAGCCAAAATGTGCGACCAACGAAGTATGACGGAAAAATCGACGGTTTGCCCCCCCCTCAGGAAGGCATCTGTACCTTCCTCTTAAATAGACTCCTTATACTATCTATCCTGTCGATAAAGAGTATTCCGTCGAGGTGATCCAACTCGTGCTGGAGGGCCACGGCCTCGAAGCCGCTCGATTCGATTTTTATTTCCCTACCTTCCCCGTCCAGCCCCTTGACCGTTACCTCCTCGGCCCTCCGGATATTAGCCGTATACTCCGGGACCGAGAGGCATCCCTCCCGGACGGTCTTCATGCCCATGGAAGACACTATCTC
>JAZGJJ010000232.1 GCA_036482575.1 Thermodesulfobacteriota bacterium | reverse complement strand
CTCCCTTATGGTCTCGAGCTCGCCGTCGACCTCGGCGGCCGCAGCGTTCTTTATCCCTTCGGCCTCGTCCCCGGCGGCTTCGGTTATCTCAAGAGCCCTCACCCTCGCCCCCTCTATAAGGGCCTCCATCTCCCTCTCCTTGACCTCAAGTATGTCGATTATATCTTCTTTCATGTCTTTTTTCATCTCGGTTTTCATCTCGGCTCCCTGAAGGAATGCGCTCAAAAGTCCGGACCCGCCTTGAGGAACGGGCGGACGGAGGCGAGCTTCTCCTCGCCTATCCCGTTTACCTCTATGAGCTCCTCCACCGAATCGAAGCCGCCGATCTCGGTCCTCCTCGTAACGATCCTCCGGGCGAGGGCCTCGCCTATGCCGGGCAGGAGTGTCAGCTCATCGGTGGTCACGGTGTTTATGTCCAGAGGTGTTCCGGCCACGAGCCTACTTTCCGCCGTGCCGCCGCCGGTAGACTCCATGTTGGAAGGGCTATCATTAAATGAGGGTCTTGGTGTGGAGTCGTACGACTTGAGGAAAAAGATAAAGAGACAGGCCGTAAAGAGTAAAACAAAGGGCTTGTAGCCAAAATCTTTCCCCTTACGCTCCATCTCTCCCCCCTTCCTCTCTCTTACTGGCGGCGGGCTTTTTTCTTGTCCTTGTAGAGCTTATACTCGAGGCTGTCGACAATTGCCTGCCAACTCGCCTCTATTACGTTCTCCGAGACCCCGACTGTCCCCCACCTGTCCGAGGCGTCTCCGGACTCGACGAGCACCCGGACCACCGAGGCGGTGCCGCCGAGCCCCGCGAGCACCCGGACCTTGAAGTCCAGGAGCTTTACCTCCTTCAAGGTGGGGTAGAACCTCTCGAGCGCCTTCCGGAGGGCCCTGTCGAGGGCGTTCACCGGACCGTTCCCTTCGGCCGCCGTATGCTCGACCTTGCCGCCGACCTCGAGCATTATCGTGGCCTCTGAGTAGGGCCTCTTGCCGTCTTCCCTCTTCTCGTCTATCACGCGGAAGTCGAGGAGCCTGAAGTATTTTTTCCTTTTCCCTTTCTTCAAGGCCCTCTGCATGAGGAGCTCGAACGAGGCCTCTGCCCCCTCGTACTGGAAGCCCTGGTGCTCTAAAATCTTAAGCTCCGAGAGTATCTTCTTTATGGCCGGGGAGTCGCTCTCGAGGTCAACGCCGTACTCGCGCGCCTTGAAGAGCACGTTCGCCCTGCCGGAGAGGTCGCTTACGAGCACCCTCTGGCGGTTCCCCACGAGCTCGGGCTTTACGTGCTCGTAGGTCTCCGAACTCCTCGCGACCGCGCTCACGTGGATGCCCCCCTTGTGCGCGAATGCACTCTCTCCCACGTAGGGCTGGTGCTTACGGTGCGGGAGGTTGGCGATCTCGTAGACGAAGCCCGCGGTCTTCCGGAGCTTCTTCATACAGGCGGAGCTAAGGCAGTTTACCCCCATCTTAAGCTTAAGCCCGGGGATTACGCTCACGAGGTCCACGTTGCCGCACCTCTCGCCCAGGCCGTTTATAGTACCCTGGACGTGTACGGCCCCCTCCCTGACGGCGGTAAGGGTGTTCGCCACGGCGGTGCCCGAGTCGTTATGAGCATGGATGCCGAGCGGGGTTCCCACCCGGCCGCCTACGTCCCGTACCACCGCCTCCACCTCGAACGGCAACATGCCGCCGTTGGTGTCGCACAGCACGAGGCAGTCCGCACCGGCTTCCATGGCGGCTTCGAGAGTCTTAAGCGCGTAGGCCGGGTCGTCCTTATAGCCGTCGAAGAAGTGCTCGGCGTCGTAGAAGACCGTACCGACCTTTTTCTTCAAATAGCTTACAGAGTCGAAGATCATCTCGAGGTTCTCCTCGAGCGAGGCCCGGAGGGCCTTCCTCACGTGGAGCTTCCAGCTCTTGCCGAATACGGTAACGGCCGGGGTCCCGGCCCTGAGGAGCGCCTTTATGTTGGCGTCGTCCCGGGCCTTTACTCCCTTCCTCCTCGTGGAGCCGAAGGCCGTGAGCCGGGCGGTGGAGAGTTTTTCCCCCTTCATCGCCTTGAAGAACCCTATGTCCCGGGGGTTGCTTCCGGGCCAGCCGCCCTCTATGAAGTGGATGCCGAGCTCGTCGAGGGCGTGCGCCACACGCACCTTATCCTCCACCGAGAACGAGACGTCCTCGGCCTGCGTACCGTCCCTGAGCGTCGTGTCGTAGAGGACAACGGCCTTAGGGGTCTTCGGGGGAGTATGTCGTTTCTTTTTGGCCATAATAAAAAATCTCCGGGTTGCGCCCTTCCTACTTCTCCTCGGTAACCTCTTCTTTGCCGAGCTCGAAGGCGTCGTGGAGGACCCTTACGGCGAGCTCGGCGCGCTTCGCCTCCACCACGCAGGAAATCTTTATCTCGGAGGTGGATATCATTTGTATGTTCACGCCCTCCCTTGCCAGTGTCTCGAACATCAGGGAGGCCACTCCGGCGTGGCTCCTCATCCCGGCGCCGACTATCGATATCTTGGCGATGTCCGGGTCGCTTACGACCTCACGGGCCTCTATCTCCCCGGCCGTTGCTTTAACGAGTTTTAACGCCTTCTCGTAGTCGCCCTTCGAGACGGTGAAGGTCAGGTCGGTATGCGCGTCGTGGCTTATGTTCTGTACTATCATGTCCACGTTTATGCCGGCCTCGGTGAGCGGGCGGAAGAGCTTTGCCGCTATGCCGGGCCTGTCCGGCACCCTCACCACCGATATCTTGGCCTCGTCCTTATTGTAGGTAACGCCGGAAACCACCACCTTTTCCATCTCCTCGTCCTCCTTGCAGACAAGCGTCCCGTCGGCTTCGGTAAACGAAGACCTGACCATCACCGGGACGTCGTATTTTTTCGAGAACTCGACC
>JAZGJJ010000231.1 GCA_036482575.1 Thermodesulfobacteriota bacterium | reverse complement strand
CCTTCAGTCCTCGCCGACGACCTTTATCTCCGGCTCGAGCACGATGCCCCTGGTAGCGTATATTTTGTCCCTGACAAGCGAGATGAGCGAGAGGACGTCCTTTGCCCTGGCCTTTCCCAGGTTCACGATGTAGTTCCCGTGGACCTCTGAAATCTGCACGTCTCCCGAACGGACCCCCTTTAGCCCGGCCTCGTCCACGAGTTTGCCCGCGACGTGGCCCGGGGGGTTCTTGAAGATGGAGCCCGCGTTCGGGTGCCTTATATCGCTCGTGCGCTTTCTCCTCTCGGTATAGTCCTTTATGGTTTTCCTGATCTCCGCGGTATCCTTCTTTTCAAACCTCAAATGGATCCTTACAACCACGGCCCCTTCCGGGATATCGGCGCTCCTGTAAGTAAACGCCAGGTCGGAGCGGGACAGGAACCCCTTCTTACCCTTCCTGTCGAGTATCTCCACGCCTTCTATGACGTCCTTCATCTCGTGGCCCCATGCCCCGGCGTTCATAATCGCCGCGCCGCCGAGTGTGCCCGGTATGCCGCAGGCGAACTCGAGGCCCGTAAGGCCCTTTTCGGTGCAAACCGATACCATCCGCGCGAGGCTCAGCCCCGCCCCGGCTATACAGGCCGCCCTCCCGGAGCTCTCTTCCTGCCAGGTGATGTCCTTGAAGCCGTCCGTCATGTTTACGACTACCCCCCTTATCCCCCCGTCCCTTGCGAGCAGGTTCGTCCCGGAGCCCAGTATAAGGACCGGATAGTTCTTGCTGTTCGCAAACTGAAGGAGTTCCTTCAGGTCCCCCACGTCCCTGGGGAACGCCATCACGTCGGCCGGCCCGCCAATGAGGAGCGACGTATACTCTCTCATGGGCACGTTAAAGAGCACCTTCCCCTTGAACCTCTGTACGAAAAACAGGGGGTACTGCCTGGTCATATACCTTTCTCCTTTTACGAGACCCTCTTGCGGCATCTTATTCTTCGACGACGAGCTTGAGTCCACTCTTATTACGCTTCTTTTTTAAAATATCCAGTAGCTCCACCCCGGCGCGCCATACGTCCCCCGCCCCGAGTGTTATAACCATATCTCCCGGCTCGGTTACGGACATGAGCCGCGCGGGCACGTCCTTTAACCCGGGCACGTAACTTACGTCCTTGTGGCCGTGTTCCTTTATGCCCTTAAGGAACGCCCCGGTCGAGACCCCCTCGATGGCCTTTTCCCCGGCCGGGTATATGTCGGTCAGGATGAGTTTTTCCGCGTCGTTGAAGGCGGTCAGGAACCCGCTGTAGAGGTCCTTTGTCCTCGAGTACCTGTGGGGCTGGAACACGACGACGAGCCTCCTGTTCCACCCCTCCTTCGCGGCCTTGAGGACGGCCTTTATCTCCACCGGGTGGTGCCCGTAGTCGTCGACGACCATGACGTCCCCGACCGTGCCCCTCACCTGGAACCGCCTCTCTACCCCGGTAAACTCCACGAGGCCGGCCTTTATATCCGTTGGGTTTATGTCGAGCTCGCGAGCCACGGCTATGGCGGCGAGCGCGTTATAGACGTTGTACTCGCCGGGGAGTCCTATGGTAAACCGCCCGAACCGCTCTTCGCCGGTCCATACCTCGAAGGTCGACTCGCGGCCCTTCTGCGTGAAGTCCTTTACATGCAGGTCGGCCTGCGCGGTGAAGCCGAATGAGATGAACCTGCGGCCTATCGAAGGCAGGAGGTTCTGAATAACGGGGTCGTCGAGGCATACCACGGCGCACCCGTAAAAGGGGACCTTGTTCATGAAGTCAAGGTACGCCCCCTTCACATCTTCCATGTCGCGGTAATGGTCCATGTGTTCCCTGTCGATGTTCGTAACGACCGCTATCGTCGGGGAGAGCTTGAGGAAGCTCCCGTCGCTCTCGTCCGCCTCGGCGACGAGGAAGTCCCCGCTCCCGAGCTTTGCGCTGGTGCCGATGGAGTTTAGCTTCCCGCCGGTAACGACCGTGGGGTCGATCCCCGCGTGCCCGAGTATGGACGCTATTATGGAGGTGGTGGTAGTCTTACCGTGCGTGCCCGCGACCGCTATGCCGTACTTCATCCTCATGAGTTCGGCGAGCATCTCGGCCCGGGGGATTATGGGGAGCTTCAGGCGCCCGGCCTCGAGCAACTCCGGATTGTCATCGCTTACGGCC
>JAZGJJ010000230.1 GCA_036482575.1 Thermodesulfobacteriota bacterium | reverse complement strand
AGAGAACGACGGCCGCAGGTGGAAACGCTATGGGTGATAAGGGCGGGCGGAAGCTTATACTGGCGGGGGACGTCGGGGGGACGAAGACCGAGCTCGGCCTGTACGGCGTCGAGGGGGGGGGGATACGTACCCTTTGCCTGGAAAAGTTCACCAACTCCGGCTTCGCGGCCCCGGAAGATATTATAGACAAGTTCCTGGAGGGACAGGACGGCCCCATCGCCTCGGCCGTTCTCGGCGTGGCGGCGCCGGTAGCGGATAACGAGTGTACCTTTACCAACTTGACCTGGAGCCTTGACGGCGGGGAGATAGGAAAGCGCTTCGATATAGGGAAGGTCAAGCTCATAAACGACCTCGTTGCCACCGCGTGGGGGATAGGGCTTCTTTCCGAAAAGGATCTCTATCCCCTTCAGCCCGGCAAGCCCGGCAGTGGCAACGGCGCGGTCATAGCCGCGGGCACGGGCCTCGGAGAGGTCTTGCTTTTCCGGGAGGGGGACGGCAAAACCCTTCGTCCCTCCGCCTCCGAAGGGGGCCACGCGGACTTCGCGCCGCGAACGGAGGTGGAGGTGGCTCTCCTTGCCTACCTGCGGGATAAGTTCGGACACGTCAGCTACGAGAGGGTCGTCTCCGGCGCGGGGCTCAAGGACATATACGACTTCCTTAGGATAAAGAAAGGCGCGTCCGGGCCGGACCCGCTTAAGGGGAGCTTCGAGTCGGAAGACCCGGCCGCCGTCATCGCGGGGGAGGCCTTAAGCAAAGGGGATGAAACCTGCCGAAAGGCCCTCGGTATATTCGTCTCGGTATACGGGGCCGAGGCCGGGAACCTCGCCTTGAAGGTCTTGCCGACGGGCGGGCTCTACGTGGCGGGCGGCATAGCCCCGAAGATAATCGACGTGCTTAAGGACGGGACCTTCATGGACGCGTTCCGTGACAAGGGCCGCTTCAGGGAGTTCCTCTCCGGCGTGCCGGTATACGTGGTGCTCGATCCGGGCACGGCACTCCTCGGCGCGGCCCACGTAGCCGCTCGTACGGTCGCTCAAAGGGACTATACGCTCGCCTGACACCCGGTATGTCTGAGAGAAAGATTTCAATACACGAAGACCTCGAGTCCCTGAGCCGGGCGGCGGCGGAGACGTTCCTCGACTTGAGCGTTCGGGCGGTCCGCGCCAAAGGCTCCTTTAGCGCCGTACTCTCCGGCGGCGCCACCCCCCGCACCCTCTACGGGTTGCTTGCCGCTCCACCTTTTAAGGAGAAGATACCCTGGCGGGACACTGACCTTTTCTGGGGGGACGAGAGGTGCGTACCTCCGGACCACCCGGAGAGCAACTACCGCATGGCCGAGGAGGCTTTTCTGTCGAGGGTCCCGATCCCGCCGGAGAACGTCCACCGCATGCGGGGGGAGCTCGACCCGGCGGAAGGGGCGAAACGCTACGAAGACGAGATACGGGGGTTTTTTAAAGGGAAGGGAGGCGAGGGGGGCGGCGCCCTCCCGGTCTTCGACCTCGTGATTCTGGGGCTCGGGGAGGACGGACACACGCTCTCGCTCTTTCCGTCCACCGCCGCGCCCGATACGTCCCCCGGCACGTCCCATGGAAAGAGCGAAAGGCTCGTGGTCGGAAGCCGCGTTGAAAAACCAGGAGGCCACAGGCTCACCATGACCCTGCCGCTTGTGAATAACGCTTCTAACGTGCTTTTCCTGGTTTCGGGCGCCGGCAAGGCCGGGGTCTTGAAAGAGGTGCTGGAAGCTCCTCCAAGGCCGGAGCTCTATCCGGCTGAGGGGGTGAACCCTGTAAAAGGGGGTCTTATATGGCTGGTCGATAAGGCGGCGGCGGGGTTTTTGACTAAAATTAAAGAAACGTAGGCAAGGCTACTTGAGCATCTTTACGTTCGTGTGGCACTTGTCGCAGTGAAAAAGGGGGAAGGCCTTGGTGCTGTTGTGGCAGTCCTTGGCACCGCAGGCTTCCCCCTCCATGTTCCTTTTCATTGTCAGGTCGTTCGCCCCCCGTTTTTCCTTGAATATCTTGGGGTGGCAGGCCGCGCACTTCATTATCTCTTCATGCGCCGTGTGGGGGAACAGCACCGGCCCCACACCGGCCTTTTTCATGCTCTCGACCTTGCTGTCGAGCGTCATATCGCCGAGCCCCGCGGCCAGGACCGTGGTCGCGACAAACAACATCGGCACGGCCAATATGACGGCTCGCTTGAGCAAGGTTTTTTACTTCTTGGCGCCCTTCTTGGGTACTGTGTGGCACCTGGTGCAGTCCGTGAGCGGGAAGGCCACCTTGCCGTGGCACCTGCCGCACCACTCGCCCCTGGTTATGCCCACCATCGTCATGTTGTTCTGACCCTTGGCCGGTACGAAGATCTTCGGATGGCATACCTCGCACTTCAGCCAGTAGGTGTGCATCTCGTGGGGGTAGCGTACGTTGTTCACGTAGTCCCCTTTTGACTCGATGATCACGTCCATGTCGAGCGGCGGCATTTCGTCGGCCTTCGGGTCGAGCGAGTGTCTGGGATTTATTATGCCCTCCCTCACAAGCTTGGCCCAGTCGACCAGCCCGTACCTGTCTTTTGGGAGCCCCTCGCCCTGCAGTGCCTGCGGGTGCCAGGCCTGGCCGGCCTTCCACGCCTCACTGACGGGCTTCGTGGCGTCACCGGTACCCGCGAGCTTCCCCGACGTATCGAGGTATATCGCGCTTCTGGGGTCGTCCGGGTCGAGCACCGGTGAGCCCTCCTGGGCCTGGCTGACCGCCCCTGCGGCCATAAAGCCCGCGAAGGCCGCGACCGCCAGCAGGAGGCCCAGCTTTAAAAACGGTTTATGCTTCAAAGAGCTGAACATTTATATCCTCCTTTCAATGGCGAAAAGGTATCGTATTTCCATTAGTTGCCCTTGTACGAATGGCACCTGTCGCAGTAGAGCGGCTCCCACGCGACCAGCCCGTTATGGCACTTCCCGCAGAACTCGCCTTCCATTATGAGCATCATGTTGATGTCGTTCGCGCCCTTCTTGATGATGAAGATGTCTTCGTGGCAGACCTTGCATTTGAACCGGATCCTGTGGAACCAGTGTGGGAAGAGGACCGGATCGACACCGGCCTTTTTCATGCTCTCTGCCTTGCTGTTGAGTACTATGTCCCCGTACTCTGCGGAACTCGGAGCCGCGAATATCAGGCCCGTCACCGCCATGCAAGCCAGGAGGAAAACCAGAAAGTTTCTTTTACTCATGGACCGACCCTCCTTATGGTATTTAGCGTATTTTCCCCGTATCGCAGGACAAGTGCCACACATTATAGCCATCAACACGGCAGGTTTGTCAAGTCAAAAATAGGGGCCCCCCTCCTGCCGAATTGAAAAGCCGGGCGTGGTGTGGTATAAGGGGCGGGGATTAGTTTTCGCGGCGGCCCGGAAGGCCGCTTTAAGGTAGCTCTAAAGGGAGGTAACTCATTGGAAAGCCTTGGTAATTGGAAGAGGAGCTGCTACTCGGGCGAGGTCTCCACGGAGATGGTGGGCACCGAGGTGACCCTTATGGGCTGGGTGCAGAGGAGGCGCGACCACGGGGGGCTCATATTCGTGGACTTAAGGGACAGGGAGGGGCTCGTCCAGCTCGTCCTGAGTCCGGACGACGACCGGGAGGTCCATAAAAAGGCACACTCGGTCCGCTCCGAGTACGTCGTGGCCGTAAAAGGGGAGGTCGCAAGGAGGCCCGTGGAGACCGAGAACCCGGAGCTTAAGACCGGCGGGGTAGAGGTAAGGGTAAGCGAGCTCAAGATACTTAACGACTCCGAGGTCCCCCCCTTCCTTATAGAGGACGAGACCGACGCGGGCGAGGACATAAGGCTCAGCCACCGCTACCTCGACTTGAGGAGGCCCGTCTTACAGCAGAACCTCGTGCTCCGCCACAGGGTCTGCGCGAGCGCCCGGAACTACCTCTCGGATAACGGCTTCCTGGAAATAGAGACCCCCGTGCTTACGAAGAGCACCCCGGAGGGCGCGAGGGACTTCCTCGTTCCTAGCAGGCTCAACCCGGGCCACTTCTACGCGCTCCCCCAATCCCCGCAGCTCTTCAAGCAGATACTTATGGTTTCCGGCTTCGACCGCTACTTCCAGATCGTAAAGTGCTTCCGGGACGAGGACCTCCGTGCCGACCGCCAGCCCGAGTTCACGCAGATAGACGCGGAGATGAGTTTTGTCGAGAGGGACGACGTCATGGAGTGCATGGAGGGGCTTATCGCCCGCATCTTCCGCGACGTCAATGGGGTTGAGCTCGAAACGCCGTTTAAGAGGCTTACCTATGACGAGGCCGTTGCGCGTTACGGGCTCGACGCGCCGGACGTGAGGTTCGGCCTGGAGCTCGAGGACCTTACCGATATAGTCAGGGACTCCGGCTTCAAGGTCTTTGCGAACGTCGCGGCAAAGGGTGGGGTCGTGAAGGGCCTTAACGCCAAGGGGTGCGAGGGCTTTACCAGGAAAGAGCTCGACGAGCTTACCGAGCTCGCCGGTGTCTTCGGCGGCAAGGGGCTTGCCTGGGTGAAGATTACCGAAGAGGGCTGGCAGTCGCCTATCGAAAAGTTCCTGAGCGACGAAGAGAAGAAGAAGATAGAAGAGGCCGTCGGGGCGGAAAAGGGGGACCTCCTGCTCTTCTCGGCCGACAGGGCCACGGTCGCCAATACCGTGCTCGGCAGGCTGAGGCTCGAACTCGGCAGGAGGCTCGGTATCATTCCGGCGGAGGGCTTTAGTATCGTCTGGGTAACGGACTTCCCGATGTTCGAGTACGACGAGACGGAAAAGCGCTACTACGCCATGCACCACCCCTTCACCTCGCCCATGAGCGCGGGGGGGGAGGGGGATGAGGGGGGGGAAGAGTCCATAGAGGCCCTCGGCAAGGAGCCCGGCAAGGCCCGGGCAAAGGCCTACGATATGGTGCTGAACGGTGTAGAGATAGGCGGCGGGTCCATAAGGATACACGACCGTAAGATGCAGGCGAAGATATTCGAGCTGCTCGGAATGGGCGAGGAGGAGGCGCGCGAGAAGTTCGGCTTTTTCCTCGACGCCCTATCTTTCGGCACCCCGCCGCACGGGGGTATCGCCTTCGGGCTCGACAGGCTCGTCGCGGTCATGGCCGGGTGCGAGTCCATAAGGGACGTCATAGCGTTCCCCAAGACCCAGAAGGCCCTTTGCCCCATGAGCGAGGCCCCGTCCACGGTCGATAAGAAACAGCTCGAAGATCTCTCTTTGAGGGTTACGAAGAAGAATTAAACGCCGTTATCTTTTAAAGGAGGGGGATAACCATGAGAATGCCGCGCATGTCCATATATCGCATTGTCGCCGTAGTTTGCCTCGGCGCCGTCCTTCTCTGGCCCGGGGTCGGGCCAGGGGTCCGGTCCGTGGCGTTCTCCAGGCCCTTGCCCGGCGGCTTGGCCGTGGCGACCGTAGCGGTCGACACGCTGCCCGTATATAAGAAGATGTCCACGTCGAGCCGTGTTGTGAAGGAGCTCGGGAGGGGGGACACGGTAACGGTCGAGTTCGAGATGGAGGGCCCCGGCGGGGCCTGGTGCGCCGTAAAGAGGCCGGGAGAGGCGTTTGTCGCGGGTTACGTGCTGTGCGAACACCTGAAGCGCGGGAAGAAGAGGGCGTGGCAGATGGTGGGCACTTCCGGCGACCCCGGAACCGTCAAAGAGACGAAGGTCGCCATAGTGGATAACCAGATCCTCGTACCTGTGGAGATAAACTACAAGAGCAAGAGGGAGACGGTGACGCTGCTGCTCGATACCGGCGCCTCCGGCACCGTCCTCCACGCCGACGTGGCGAAGCGGCTCATGCTTAACATGGACGAGGCCGTTAAGACGCAGGTGCAGGTGGTAGGGGGCGGGTTGCTCGACGTCAGCGTGATACACCTGACCAGCATGTCCGTGGGTCCGCATACGGCAAACGGGATGATCGTCGGAGTGGTAAAGCACGACGGGCCGGAGGTCAGGTTCGACGGCCTCCTGGGGATGGACTTCCTGAAGGGGCTCAAGTACGAGATAGACTTCAAACAGGAGGTCATAAGGTGGGAGTAGGGGGTCGTTTTTCGTCAGCATCGAAAGGGAGGTGAGGCATCTTAGCGAAAGCGTTTATACCGGCTGTTTTCGTTTTTATTCTCTTCGCCTTCCCGGTCCACGCCGCGCCCAACATGCAGGACGGCAAGTGGGAGATGACCTACGAGACCGAGATGCCCGGCATGCCGGAGATGCCGCCTCAGACCTTTACCCGGTGCCTTACCTCCGGTGACGCGGTCCCGACCGATGCCCCCGGCGACCAGTGTGAGATAACGGACCAGGACGTGTCCGGGGATACGGTCTCCTGGGAGGGTCGCTGCGACAGCGCGGGCGTCATCGTCGAGTTCAGCGGCAGGGTCACCTACAGCGGCGATACGATGAAGGGCGAGACGCGCACGGTCATAAAGGCCCAGGGCATGGAGATGACCGGCAGGATGAAGGGCAGGAGAGTAGGGGAGTGCGACTGAGCCAC
>JAZGJJ010000229.1 GCA_036482575.1 Thermodesulfobacteriota bacterium | reverse complement strand
GGGGAAAAATTTCTTCCCGCATCACGCACACGCATCACGGCCCTATTCCTCATACTCCCCCACCACCTTCAACTCTTCGAGCGACTCCTCGCCGTGCGGCGAGTCCTCCATGTAGTCCGTAAGGTCGCAGCCGGCGTAGTGTTCGAAGTGCATGCCTTCGAGGAAGAGGGGGCTCTCGGTTACGTCGTAGACCTTCCCCTTGTAGGCGAAGTAGATGGGTTTTCCCGGCTCGCCGCCGTCGAACTCCTTCAACTCGTCTTCGGTAAATTTTTTCATATAGCACCCATTATTCAGCTAATATAAAACGGTACCGGCATAAAAGTCAACACGAACACAGCGAGCGTTACGGCGCTTATGCGCCGCCTCTTACCGTCGAGCGGGACCCCCTCGTCAGTCACCGGCGGGTGGCC
This sequence comes from Thermodesulfobacteriota bacterium, assembly GCA_036482575.1. Classification (NCBI taxonomy): domain Bacteria; kingdom Pseudomonadati; phylum Thermodesulfobacteriota; species Thermodesulfobacteriota bacterium. The sequence continues at coordinate 4,362 of JAZGJJ010000229.1, read as the reverse complement.
GGTGCCGATGACCATAACGAGCAGCGCCCATACGAACCAGCCCTGCCAGGCAAAGACACTCAGGGCCACCAGGCACGCGACCGTTACGAACGATACGGTCGCGGCGTGCCTCTCGCCTATAACCGCGTAAACGATATGGCCTCCGTCGAGCTGGCCCACGGGGAAGAGGTTCATGGCCGTAATGAAGAGCCCTATCCAGCCCGCGAACGCCACAGAATGGAGGAAGACGTCGTGCCCCTCGGGCACCGGCCCTATGGCGAGCTCCGAGAGGAGGGCAAACATAATCGAGGAACCGAGGTTCATGGCCTCGCCCGGCGGCGGCGACGGCGCGACCTCCGAGAGCCCGAGCCCCACCACTACGACGACGACCGCCACCACGAAGCCCGCAAGCGGCCCGGCCGCGCCTATATCGACCAGCGCGCTCCTGGTGGTTATGGGCGAGCGCATCTTTATCACCGCCCCGAAGGTGCCTATCATGAACGGCACGGGCGGGGCGGGTATGAAGTACGGGAGCGTGGCGTCAACCCCATGAAGCCTCGATGCGGCGTAGTGGCCGAACTCGTGGGTGCCGAGGATTAGAAGCAGGGAGAAGGAGAAGGGGATGCCCTTCACGAGCCCTAACGGCTCTACGAGCGGGTTCACCCCCTCGTAGAGCGCCCCGGCCGTTACGGTGGTAAGGACCGTAAGGGCGAAGAGCACGAGGTGGAGGGTAAGTTTCGGGCCTTCGGCCCTCCTGCCCTCCCCGGCCCCCCCGACATCCTCGTCCATGGTTAAAACCCTCTTCCTCTTGGTAGCGTAAAGTATCGTGTGTAAATAAGCTTTCTTCCTTCATACCCGGTGCCACTAACGGCCGTTCAGAAAGTGAAGCACCATGATTTAGAAACTATCGTCCGCGATACATGCTGCTAACGGTACAGAAGGCCGCATACACATTAACCGTGCGGCAGCACCATCATGGTGCCTCTCGAAATTTTTGATTTCCGGCGCGTTACCGCGTATAATGGTACATTATCACATTACAAAAGGTTTTTCCCGAGAGAGAGGGGTTATGACAAAAGCTGTCGCACTACTTTCAGGCGGGCTGGACTCAACGCTTGCCGTAAAGCTCATGATCGAGCAGGGCATAGAGGTACACGCCCTTAACTTCACCTCGGCGTTCTGCACCTGCGACGCCGGCAGCAAGCACAAGGGGGAGCTCGGCGTGGGCTGCAAGACCGCCGCGCGCCGGGTCGCCGAGGAGTTCGGCGTGCCTATAAAGGTGCTGGTCAAGGGGCTCGACTACATAGACGTGGTCAGGAACCCGAAGTACGGCTACGGCAAGGGCATAAACCCGTGCGTGGACTGCCGCATATACATGTTCACGCTGGCCAAAAAATACATGGAGGAGATAGGGGCCTCCTTCGTCATAACCGGCGAGGTCCTGGGCCAGAGGCCGATGAGCCAGAGAAGGGACTGCTTCGGCTCCATAGAGAAGGACAGCGGGCTCGAAGGGCTGATACTCAGGCCTCTCTCGGCAAAGCACCTCGACCCGACCATACCGGAGAAGACCGGGCTCGTGGACAGGGAAAAGCTCCTCTCCGTTACCGGAAGGAGCAGGAAGCCGCAGATGGAGCTCGCCGAGAATCTCGACGTGGGCGACTACCCGTGTCCGTCGGGGGGGTGCCTCCTTACCGACAAGATATTCTCTAAGAAGGTGCGCGACCTCCTCGACCACAATAAGGATGTAAACATAAAGGACCTCCACACGCTCAAGAGCGGCAGGCACTTCCGCTACGAGGGGGCCAAGATAGTGGTGGGGCGGAACGACGCCGACAACACGAAGATAAAGGCGCTCGCCCAGCCCGGCGACACGTTCATGGAACCCGTGGACTTCCCCGGCCCGGTGGCGCTCGTCTCGGGCGAGAGCCCCAACGGCATACGGGCGTTCGCGGGCAGGCTGATCTTGAGGTACGCCAACAAGTCGGAGGGGCGGGGCACCATAAGGGCCGTAACCGACGGCAACGAGACAGAGTTCGAGGTTTCCGAGCCCGTCGACGATAAGACCATAGAGGAGTTCAGGGTGTGCTGAACGAGGTGGTTGAAAGGACGGAAGAAGCCGCCCCCGCCAAGGCCGCGCACGAAAAGCTCGAACGGCTAAAGGCGACCCTCACTGAGATGGACTCCGTACTCGTTGCCTTCTCCGGAGGGGTTGACTCGACCTTCCTCTTGCGGGTCGCGATAGATACCCTCGGCGATAGGGCCGCCGCTCTTACCGCCGCCTCCCCCACCTATCCGGAGCACGAACAGGCCGAGGCCGTAAGGCTCGCCCGGGAGTTCGGCGTACGTCACCTCGTGGTGGAGTCGAACGAGCTCCTCATCCCGAACTTTGCCGACAACGACGAGAACAGGTGCTACTACTGCAAGAGCGAGCTCTTCGAGATATGCGGTAAAAAGGCCGGGGAGCTCGGGCTCGAGCACGTGGCCGACGGCACTAACGCCGACGACCGGGGGGACTACCGGCCTGGCAGGACCGCGGCCTCGGAACTCGGCGTAAGGAGTCCGCTCGACGAGGCGGAGCTCACAAAGGACGAGATACGGCTCCTGAGCAGAGAGATGGAACTACCCACCTGGGAGAAACCTCAGCTCGCCTGCCTCTCCTCGCGCTTCCCCTACGGCACGCGCATAACCGAAGAGAGGCTTGAAAAAGTAAAAGAGTGCGAAGGGTTCCTGCGCGAGCTCGGCTTCAGGCAGTTCCGCGTCCGCTACCACGACGACACGGCGCGGGTGGAGGTGGGGCCGCCGGAGATTGAAAGGTTCCTGAAGGAAGACGTCCGGCTCTCCGTTGCCCGGCGCTTTAAAGAGGCGGGCTTTACCTACGTCACCCTCGACCTCGAGGGCTACAGGACCGGGAGCATGAACGAGCCGCTCCGGTTAGAGGGCAAGGGGCCACGGGGCGGGAAGAGTTGAACCGAAGGGAGAGGCTGTCTGCGCATGGATAACACGAAAAGCTCTCCCCCTGACGCCACCCACCCCAACCGACGCCTGTCTCCTACCGGTCCTTCTTCCCGCTTTCCTCCCTGGCCTCCTCTAACCAGTCGCTGTAGTGGTGGCTCTTGAGGGCCTTGAAGAAGGGACCGTCCGTATTGAGCATCTCGTAGACCACGGTCGGCTCCCTGGCCTCGAACCCCTTGAAAACTACGTCGCCTATCCTGGCGAACGCCTCTATGAACTCCACCCCCCCCTTGACCTCCAGGCCGAACCAGAACTCCAGCGCCTCCCTCGGGAAGTAGAACGTCTTCTGCAGGTAAGGGTCGAGCTCCTTGGAGCTTACGACTCTCTTGAAAAAGAACTTCGTGTCCTTTGTCTCTTTTATGTACGCCTGTAGGGCCTCGCTGCTGAGGGCCTGCCCCCTGTTGTATATGTCCCTCGCCGAGTCGAAGAGCTTGAGCGAACTAATCGGCTCTCCGGAGGCAAGTCTCTTCAGGTCCTTGAAGTACTGGTTGGCCACGAGCTGCGCCATGTTCTTCAGGTCGACCCCCTTGGTCCTTGCCATGAGCATACCCAGGGCATGGTCGAGCTCAGGGGGCATGCGGATGCTGTAGACCCTCTTTATGTACACTTCAAAGGGATAGGTCAGGTCCGCCTTGCCCTTTTGCAGCCTCTCTTTTTCCATGAGCACTTCGAGCTTGGCCATAACCATCGAGTTCCTGCTCGTGCCGCGCGCCGCCTCGTTTATCTTCTCGCCTATCGCCACCTTTACCGGCCCGCAGAAGTCCTCGTGCCCGGGTATGTGCATGGTCTCCGCCTTGTTGCCGTAGGAGACGAAGACCCCGGCCTCCATCTCCCTGCTGATGGCCTCCTCGACTTCATTCCTGTAGCCGTTGTCGAGCCTCTGTTCCGCTTCCTTAAAGAGAGCGAGCTTCGCCTTCGCGCCCTTTGCGCCGGCCTTGACCTCTTTCTCCACCTCGGCCTTCTTCTTTTTGAAGTCGTCCTTTTTCTTCACGAAACTCTTATGTATGTCCTCAAGGAGCGCCTCTCCCTTCGTGGGTGGGAGCCTCTTCTGGAGCTGTTCACGGTAGTCCTTGATTATCTTCTGTATGTCGCGGGCGAGGTTGACCAGGTTGGTCGCGCTGCCGGAGAATATGGCGGCGTCCCCGGGAAGGCTGTTGAGCCTTATACCGCTGTCGTCCTTGAGAAGCCCCGCGCCGGCACCGAGGCGGCTCGCCGCGTCGAGGATGGGCTTGTAGAAATGCTCCTTCATGAACTCCGCCATGGCCAGCTCCTTTACCGTAAGGGTCTTCCGGGTAAAGTCCTTCATGTCCACGAAGAGGTAGCCTTCCTCCTCTTTCATAAGGGCGGTGAGCGTCGGTCTGTCGTCCAGGG
>JAZGJJ010000228.1 GCA_036482575.1 Thermodesulfobacteriota bacterium | reverse complement strand
GTCCATGGCAAGGTCGAGCGCCTTTTCGAGCGCTTCACCCCTGCCGTTACTCGCCGTGTCGAGAAGGTACTCCTTCAAGGTGAGTATGGCGTTCGCCTGGCAAAAACCCTTCATACCTCCGGCGGTGGCAATGGCGTTAAAATTACTTCCGACCCTGCCGGTGCGGTAGCAGGTGGTGCATAGGCTCGGCAGGAACCCCTCGGCGGCTATGGAGGCCATGACCTCACCGAGCGAGGCGTGGTCCTCGGTCGCGAACTGTTTTAAAGTCTCCTCCTTCGCTGCGGTATAACCACCCGGGGCGGTGCGCGAGGCGGCGCTAAGCTGGGAGGCGCCAATATGGATGAGATTTTTGCGGAGCGGAGCGGACTCCCTCGTTGAGACGACCACACCGGCCGTCGGCACGGCCAGCCGGAAGACGGCCACCGTCTTCTTAAGCTCCTCGTCGGTAACCGGGTGCGGCGGCGCCCCGAGGGCCGAGCCCTCGGCGGGCCTGAGCCTCGGGACGGAGATCGTATGGGCGTGCGTGCCGAACTCATCGTAGAGATGTCTCGTGTGGGCGATAGTCGCGAGGCTATCGTACTTATAGTCGTAGAGACCGAGGAGCGGCCCGATGCCGACGTCTTCGAAGCCCGCCCGAAGGGCGCGCGTCATAACCCCGAGCCTGCGGTCGTAATCGCTTTTTTTTCCCTTCTTGCCGGTCGGGTGCATCCGCTCGTAGGTTGGCCTGTGGTATGTCTCCTGGAAGGCCTGGTAGACCCCGACCCCGGCCTTCTTAAGCTCCTTTAGCTCATCGACCCCCATCGGCGGGGCGTTCAAATGGACTATCCTTATGCCGGTTTCACAATATACGGCCCTTACCGAGCGGAGGATATAGTCGAGCCCCGTTGCCGCGTCCTCGCCGAGGACCATAAGTATTCGCTTGAAGCCGAGCCCTTCGAGCGTTCGGGCCTCGGCGACCACCTCGTCTTCGCTAAGCGCTTTACGGGGAAGCTCACGGTTGGCGCTCCTGAAACCGCAGTAGAGGCAACCATTAGAGCAATGATTCGACAGGTAGAGCGGGGCGAAGAGTACGACCCTCCTCCCGAATATTTTTAGTTTCACCTCACCCGCTTTTTGGTATATCCGCTCAAGAGTCTCCGGCTCTTCGACCGAGAGGAGCACGGCGGCCTCTTCAAGGGAGAGGCCCCGGCACTCCCCAGCGCGCTCAAGGATGCGGGAGAGTTTTTCCCCTCCCCCTCCCCCTCCCCCTCCGACGCCGGAGAGGATGGACTCAATCTCTTCCGTATCGATTATCTTTTCGGCTACTGTGGTCATTGTTTTGGTTTCCTGAACCCGAAATCAAAGAGGCCGCCCCATATAAGAGGCGGCCTCGAAAAATGCGGTAAGGCCGGTCTTGCCGACCTTACCCTCACTGTCGAACCGCTTCCCTACGCCGGCATTACCCGGATTCAGGTTCTCAGGGTCTTCCTTCCTCGAAGGAACTCTCAGCCTTTAGAAGACTCCCCTAGCGTTGTGGCCCGGTATGTAATATACAAAAAGAGGCGCCCGCGCCTGCGGCCGTCCCCGCGTTACGTCTCTCCGAATTCAGATGAGCTTGCTGGCCGAGATGACCATCTCGGCCACATATTTCATCTTCTTGTTCTCTTTCTGCGACTGTACCTGCAGGAGTTTGAAGGCATCCTCTTCGTCTATCTTGCACCTCTTCATCAGAATGCCCTTGGCCCTCTCCACGAGCTTACGCGTCTCGATGGCCTCCTTGAGGTCGCCGACCTCTTCCCTCAGGTCTTCGAACTGGTGATATCTCGAAAACGCGAGCTCCACGGCGGGCAGGAGGTGCTTCCTGGAGACGGGCTTCATAAGGTAGGCAAAAACCCCGGCATCGATGGCCCTTGCGGCCAGGTCCTCGGAAGAGTGGCCGCTAACGAGGATTACGGGCAGCGGGGAGATGGCCGAGACGGCCTTTGCGGCGTCTATGCCGTCCATCTCGGGCATCATTACGTCGAATATGGCCAGGTCGGGCCGGAACTCCCGAACCTTCTCCACAGCGGCCCTTCCGTTAGAAACGGCGGCCACCTCGTAGCCGAGAAGCTCCATGTGTGCCGTCAGGCACTTCCTGGACATGGGGTTGTCCTCGGCGATAAGTACTCTCTTGGGCTTCGCGCTCACTTGCATTTCCTTGGCTGTATTACCACT
>JAZGJJ010000227.1 GCA_036482575.1 Thermodesulfobacteriota bacterium | reverse complement strand
CCCCCCGGCCCCCCCGCCCCCCCCCCCTCAGAAGCTCCAGCATCTCGCGCACCGCCGCCTCTATCCCCGTATAGACGCTCCTCGCCACGATGCTGAACCCTATGGCGAACTCCTCTATCTCCTTTATGGCGGCCACGTCCTTTACGTTATGGTAGTCGAGGCCGTGGCCCGCGTGCACCCTGAGGTTGAGCCTCCTGGAGAGGAGGACCGCGTCGGTTATCCTCTTCAACTCCGCCGCCCTCTCCCTCTCATCTTTGCTGTCCGCGTAGCGGCCCGTGTGTATCTCCACGCCGTCGGGCCCTATCTTGTGCGCGAACTTCACCACGTCCGGGGCCGGGTCTATGAAGAGGTTCACGGGTATGCCCGCCTGCCTGAGCGTGGTGACGAACTTCTTAAGCTCCTCGGTGCGCGTCTTTACGTCGAGGCCGCCCTCGGTCGTCAACTCCTCCCTCTTCTCCGGGACGAGCGTGACCATGTAGGGCTTCACCTCGAGCGCTATGGAGAGCATCTCCTTTGTGGCGGCCATCTCGAGATTGAGCCGCGTCTTCATGGTCTTCTTCAAGAGGATCAGGTCCCTGTCCTGAATGTGCCGCCTGTCCTCCCTCAAATGCACGGTTATGCCGTCGGCCCCGGCGAGCTCGACCTTCAGCGCGGCCGTCACCGGGTCGGGCTCCGCAGCGCGCCTCGCCTGCCTTACGGTCGCTACATGGTCCACGTTAACCGAAAGCCTTGCCATCTGCCGAACTCTCCTCCTTAAGAACCGACGACTATGCCAGCTCTTTCCTTACGGTATCCTCCAGCTCACCGGCGAGGATGTCTATCTCGTCCCGGTCCGGCCCCTCGACCGTTACCCTGGCCAGCGGCTCGGTGCCCGAGTATCGTATAAAGGCCCTGCCCCTGCCCTTGAGCCTGCCGCGCACGTCATGAAGGGCGCCGACGATCGCGGGTATCCCTCCGAGCTCCCTTTTCTCCTTTACCCTGACGTTCCTCAGCACCTGCGGGTACGTCTCCATGCAGGCGGCCAGCTCCGAAAGTGGTTTTTCCTCCCTGACCATCCTGGCCACCACCTGGAGCGCTGTAATGGTCCCGTCCCCGGTCGTGGTGTGGTCGAAAAATATTATATGCCCCGACTGCTCGCCCCCGAGGTTGTAGCCGTTCTTCAACATCTCCTCGACGACGTACCTGTCGCCCACGTCCGTCCTTACGACCTTTCCCCCGGCCTTCGTTATGGCCTCGTCGAAGCCGGAGTTGCTCATAACGGTCGCGACGACGGTATTTTTCTTGAGCGTCCCGTCCCTGAGCATGGCGAGAGCGGAGAGGGCCATTATGCGGTCCCCGTCGACCACCCCTCCCTTTTCGTCGACCAGTATGCACCTGTCGCCGTCGCCATCGAGCGCCACGCCTATGTCCGCGCCGTGCCGCTTCACCTCCGCGCTTACCACCTCGGGATGGAGCGCCCCGCAGCCCTCGTTTATGTTCTCGCCGTCCGGCTCTCCGCTGACGGTAACGACTTCGGCGCCGAGCTCGTAGAAGACCTCCGGGGTGACCTTATAGGCCGCGCCGTTGGCGCAGTCGACGACTATCTTCAACCCGTCGAGCGTGAGCTCGGCAGGGAAAGTGTTCTTGGCGAAGACCACGTACCTGCCCGTGGCGTCGTCCACCCTGTAGGCCTTTCCGACCTCGCTCGCGGTGGGCCTGTGGCTCGAATTTTGCTTCTCGAATATAAAGCTCTCTATCTTCCTCTCCATCTCGTCGGGGAGTTTCAACCCTTTCCTCGAAAAAAACTTTATCCCGTTATCCTGGTAGGGGTTATGGGAGGCGGATATCACCACCCCGGCGTCGGCCCTCATGCTCGCGGTTATGAAGGCTATGCCCGGGGTGGGGAGCGGGCCTACCATGAGCGCGTCAACGCCCATCGAACATATGCCGGCCATCATCGCACTCTCTATCATGTAGCCGGAGAGCCGGGTGTCCTTGCCTATTACTATCCTGTGGCGCCTGGGCTCGCGCTTGAAAAGGTCCGCTATGGCCCTGCCGAGCTGCAGCGCGGTCTCGGCGGTCATGGGCTCCACGTTGGCCACCCCCCTTACGCCGTCCGTACCGAAAAGTTTTCTTTCCTTCCCCGCGCTCATTTCTTCTTTTCCTCTTCCACCGGCTTCTTCTCCTCCTCGGGCTTCTCCGTCTCTTTTATCTCCACGGTCACATCCACCACGTCCGGCTCAACGCCGGCGATCCCGAGCTCAACCGTATCCAGATCGACCTCGACGGTCTCGGTCCCGGTAAGCCCACCCACGTCCACCGGTTCGGTCTTTATGCTCTTTATCTTGCGTACTTTCTTGCCCCTGCCGACGATTGCCACGCTGCCGGGCTCGACCGAGAAGGCGGCCACCTCATATCCCTCGGCCGGGACCCCTACGAGCTTCACCTCGACAGGCACAACGGAGGTTACAAGGCGCTCCATGCGTATCTCCACCGAGGCCGGGCGTATCCTCACCACCTCTATTCCCCTGGGGACCTTTACTTCCTCCGGGGTGAGCCTTATGGTATTAAGGCCGTCCTTCGCGTCGCTCAGGTCCACGTCCACGCTTATCTGGGCCGGCGACAGCTTGTTTATAAAGCTCTTGGGGCCCACCACCCTTACGTCTATGTCCCCGGGCGGGGAGCTCACCATGATCATCTCCTCGGAGATGCCCTTGAACCCCAGCGGCACCAGCAGACCCACCTCGGAGACCTTTTCGCCTACAACAAGAAACCACAGGGCGAGGGCAAAGGCAAGTGCCAGGAGCTTAAGCCCCAGGTTCTCGAAAAATATCTTCTTCATACCTCCGTCTTTCCTTAATTATGCCCGGTGCAGTGCGGTGCGGCCCGGTCCAAACGTTAAAAAAACTCGCCACTCATCTACCGGCCTTCCACGGGAAGAAACTACTGGCCGGTTTATCCTCCGGGGCAAGCGCCGCCTTGAGCCTCGCGGGCAGCAGGGCGGGGTCGAGCCCCAGTTCGAGTTTTTCCTCGATAACGAGCGACACCTCGCCTGTCTTTTCCGAGACCACCACCACAGCCGCGTCGGTCTGCTCGGAGAGCCCGAGCGCCGCCCTGTGCCTGGTACCTATGCTCTTCGTGAGCTCCTTTTCCGTCAGCGGCAGTATGCACCCGGCCTTCAGCACCCTGTTGCCGTGCACCAGCACCGCCCCGTCGTGCATGGGGGAGTGGGGGTTGAAGATAGCGAGGAGCAACTCCCTGGAGACCTTCGCGTCCAGCTCGATGCCGGTATCGATGAGGTCCTTCATGTCCATCCCGCGTTCTATCACTATAATGCCGCCGACCCTGTCGGCGCTCATGGCGGAGACGGCCCTGGACACCTCATCGAGGGACTCGGTCGAGCTCATGGTCTCGTGGCTCGAAAAGGCCCTCCCCATCTGCGCGAGCGCCCTCCTTATCTCCTGCTGGAAGAGGATAATTACTATAATAACTATCGAGCCGAGGAAGTTGCTGAGTATCCATTGGAGCGTGAAAAGGCCAAGCCCCTGGCTCGCGAAGTACACCACGACCACCACGGCAAGGCCCCAGAGCATCCTCTCCGCCCTGGTGCCCTTCAGCAGAAGCATCAGCCAGTAGAGCACCGCGGCGACGATCAGGATATCCACGACGTCCACGATGTTCGTAAAAACAGGCACTCCCTCGAACATCCTCACCCTTCCCCCCCTTTCCCCCTAAGCGTCCGGCTTCCGGGGCGCCGACCTCAAGGCCGTGGCCATCGCCGCGGCCTCGCGGGCCTCCCCTACGTCATGGACGCGGACGATATGCGCCCCGTTCAGTACGGCCGCCGTCACTGTCGCGAGCGTACCGGCAAGGTTCCGGCCGTTCGCCGTACCGAGCGTCTTACCTATGAAGGACTTCCTCGAACTCCCGAGGAGTATCGGCCTTCCGAGCGCCTTCAGCTCCCCGAGCCTCTTGATTATCTCCATGTTGCCGGCGGCGGATTTGCCGAAACCTATGCCCGGGTCTATGACCGTGCTCTCGGCCCCTATGCCCGAGCTCTCGGCGTAATCGAGCCTTTCCCTCAGGTAGTTGAATATCTCGCCCATCATGTCCCGGTACCCGACGTTCTCCTGCATGTTCCGCGGCGTACCCCTCATGTGCATAAGGACGACCGCCGCGCCGCTCTCGGCAACGACCCCGGCCATCTCCGGGTCTCCCTCGAGGGCGCTCACGTCGTTTATCATCTCGGCCCCCTCTTCGAGCGCCTCCCTTGCCACGGCCGCCCTGGTGGTATCCACCGAAACCGCCATCCCTTCCTTCGCCAGCGCCCTGACGACCGGTATGACCCTCTTAACCTCCTCGGCCTCGTCCACCGGCGCGGCGCCGGGCCTCGTGGACTCACCGCCGACGTCGATAAAGTCCGCCCCCTCGCCGGCCATCTCGCGGGCTCTCCGAACAGCCTTCTCCTCTTCAAGGTAGAGCCCGCCATCGGAGAAGGAATCGGGCGTTACGTTCAGGATGCCCATAACGAGCGTACGCTCTCCGAGGGTCCAGCTTCCGCTCCGTCCCTTCAAGGTGAGCTTTCCGCGCTCCGTATTGGCCAGGACGTCGCCGAGCTGCTTCGCGAGCGCCGGGAGGTCGTAAGGCTGAAGCCTTAACTTCTTTATAAGCAGCTTGATCTGCTTCCTGGTACCGGAAAGGATGGCGTCGGTGGTACCCACCCGGCACGAGACCGTACCCTTCGACACGGCGGCATCGCCGCCTACCGCGAGTATATCCTGCTTGAGTATATTGGCCTGTGCGGGGGTGAGGGCCTCGACCTTGATGTTTTGATGGAGTTGCTTGGGGGCCATGAGTTTTATGCCCACGGGGTCGGCCCCGACAAGCTCCATCTCCGAGCGGGCCTCTTCCGCGGACCTTATCTCAAGGCATCGTATAGGCGGTCTCAAAAGTGTCTCCGACCGGACCGGCCTTCTACCGGCCGACGCGCGAAAACTACGCGAACAACAGTCACAAGGCGGGTTACTTGCCCCCCCCGGCCTCCGCCCTGGCAGCGGCCGGCTCCACGGCCTCGGACTCGGGGGTCTCCCGACCCCCCTCCGCCGGACTCTCCTTCTCCGGCTCCGGCTCGCTGCGGCCCGGGGGTTTATCGTCTCCGAAGATTATCCCGTCTATCTCCTCGCCGTCGAGGACCTCTTTTTCGAGGAGCGCGGCGGCGAGCGCGTGCAGCACGTCGATCTTGCCCTCGATGAGCTTTTTCGCCCTCTTGTAGTTGTCCCTTACGATCCTCTTTATCTCGGAGTCTATCTCAACGGCCGTCCCCTCGCTGAAGTCGCGGCGCTGGGCCATCTCTTTACCGAGGAATATGTGCTCCTCCTTCTTGCCGAAGGCAAGAGGGCCGATCTTATCGCTCATGCCCCACTCGCAGACCATCTTGCGCGCGAGCTCGGTGGCCCTCTCTATGTCGTTGCCCGCGCCGGTGGTCATGTGCTTCATGACCACCTCCTCGGCGACCCTGCCGCCCATAAAGACCGCGATGTTGCTCATGAGGTACTCCCTGTTGTGGGTGTAGCGCTCGTCTACGGGCAGTTGCTGGGTGAGCCCGAGCGCCATGCCCCTGGGGATTATGGAAACCTTGTGTATCGGGTCGGTGCCGGGGATGAGCCTTGCGACGAGCGTGTGCCCCGCCTCGTGGTAGGCGGTGTTCCGCTTCTCCTCCTCGCTTATTATCATGCTCTTCCGCTCGCTGCCCATGAGGAGCTTGTCCTTGGCCTCGTCGAACTCGGCCTTCTCTACCTTGTCCTTGCCCCTTCTCGCGGCAAGGAGCGCCGCCTCGTTCACGAGGTTGGCGAGGTCCGCGCCGGAAAAGCCCGGAGTGCCCCTGGAGACCACATCGAGTTCCACGTCGTCGGCAAGCGGGACCTTCTCGGCGTGCACCTTCAGGATCTCCAGCCTCCCGTTCAGGTCCGGTTTGGGAACGAGCACGGTACGGTCGAACCTTCCGGGCCTAAGGAGTGCGGGGTCGAGCACGTCGGGACGGTTGGTGGCCGCGACGATTATAACCCCCTCGTTGCTCTCGAAGCCGTCCATCTCGACAAGGAGCTGGTTAAGAGTCTGCTCCCTCTCGTCGTGTCCGCCGCCGAGCCCCGCGCCCCTGTGCCTGCCGACCGCGTCTATCTCGTCTATGAATATTATGCACGGGGCGTTCTTCTTGCCCTGTATGAAGAGGTCCCTGACCCGTGAAGCTCCCACGCCGACGAACATCTCGACGAAGTCGCTCCCGGAGATGGTAAAGAAAGGCACCTCGGCCTCGCCGGCTATGGCCTTGGCGAGAAGCGTCTTACCCGTGCCCGGCGAGCCGATAAGGAGCACCCCCTTGGGTATGCGGCCGCCGAGCTTCGTGAACTTCTTCGGGTCCTTCAGGAAGTCGATTATCTCCTCGACCTCGTCCTTGGCCTCGTCTATGCCGGCCACGTTCTTGAAGGTGATCCTGTGCTGGTCCTCGGTCAGGAGCTTTGCCCTGGACTTGCCGAAGCTCATGGCCTTGCCCCCTCCGGACTGCATCTGGCGCATGAAGAATACCCACAGCCCTATTATAAGGAGGAACGGGAGCCATGAGACCAGTATGGTGCCCCACGAGGGGGTGTCCACCACCGGCTCGGCGGATATCTTCACGCCCTTCGCCCTGAGCTTCCCGACGAGCTCGGGGTCGTCCGGGGCGAAGGTGCTGAACTCCTTGCCGTCCTTGAACCTGCCGCTTATGTTGTTGCCCTGGATGGTGACCGACTCGACCTCGCCGCTGTCCATGGACTGGACGAAGTCGCTGAAGATAACCTTGTCCGGCTCGATGGGCTTGTAGCTCAGGAGGTTGAACATCAAGACGGCCGCGGCCACTATGATGAGCCACATGGCTATATTTTTATATAATTGCTGGTTCATGTACGTCCTCTCGGTTAAGAGACCATATTAATATTCCATTTTGCCATAGGTTAAAGGGTTTTACAATAAAAATCTTTGAAAAATGGGGCCTTAGGGGCCCTTACCGACCCGGCCCGGGCGGCCTCCGCCGGACTCCCCGGTGGACTCCCCGGTAGACTCCCGATGGGCCGAGATGGCAAAGCTCGCCCCGAAAAGGAATATGTTCGCCGAGTAGAATATCCATATGAGAAGCACCATCAACGCCCCGAGCGAGCCGAAGAACTTGTTGTAGATGGGGAAGTTGGAAATGTACCACCCGAAGAGGTGCTTGGCCGCCTCCCAGAGCACCGTAAAGACGCAGCTCCCGTAAAGAGCGAACCTGTAGTCCATCCTCCGGACCGCGATAAACTTGTATACCGCCGAGGTGGCCAGGACCATTACCACGAACGATACCATATAGGTAAAGGCCAGGCTGCCGAGTATGTAACGCACGACCCCCATGCCGTATATCCCGACATCCAGGGTGCCGACGACCTCTCCGAGCGCGGTTATGCCTATGGAGACCAGTACCGTCAGGAGCACCACGACCAGGACCGCCATGCCCATGAGCTTCCTTACGATAAAGCCGCGCTGCCAGCCCATGTCCTTCCCGCCGTAGACCGAGTAGAGCGAGTCCTCGAGGGCGTTCAGCACCAGTTGGGCGCTCCATGCAAGGATAAACAACCCGAGCCAGCCGAAGGCCTTCCAGTTCTCCACGAGCCCCCTGACGTTGCTTACGACCCCCTCGCCCAGATACGGGAGCCTCTCCCTCGCCGCCGCCACGACGCTTTCGAGAAGCTCGGACTCTTTCCCGAGGACGGAGCCCAGGAGTGCCGTGACGATAAAGAGGAGCGGGATGAGCGAGAAGAAGGCGAAGAACGATATGGCCGCGGCCCGGGTAAAGCAGTCCGCCTCACCGAACCTCGCTACCGCGCCGCGGACTATACGTAGAAGGGGTTCCATAGGGGTGCTTAGTGCCTCTTCCTGAAAAAGACACGCAGGGGGACCTCGCCGAGTTCAAGCGACTCCCTCAAGCTGTTTACAAGGTACCTCCTGTAGCTCTCGAGTACCGCCCTCGGGTGGTTCGCGAATACGGTAAAGGCTTGGGGGCGGATGCCGGTCTGGGTCGTGTAGTAGAACTTTACCGACCTGTTCCCGTGAAGCGGGTGGCTGTGCCGGGCCGTTATCTCCTTCAGGAGCTTGTTGACCATGGAGGTGGGGAACTCGCGCCCGCCCCGTTCATTCACGCGCTCGACCGTCTCGAACACCTTACCGGTCCTCTGCCCGCTCAGCGCGGAGACGAAAAGCACCGGCGCAAACGAGAGGAACGGAATGGTGCGGCGTATTTCCTCGATGAACTTCCCGGTCGTACCGGTGTCCTTCTCCACCACGTCCCACTTGTTTATGACGATAACGCAGGCCTTGCCGCTCTTCTCTATAAGCCCGGCTATGCTCTCGTCCTGGGACTTCACCCCCTCCCGGCCGTCTATCACCAGGAGAACCACGTCGCACCTGTCGATGCTCCTTATGGCCTCCATGGCGCAGTAGGCCTCCAGCTTCCTGCTTATGCGGTTCTTCTTCCTTATGCCCGCGGTATCTATAAAGAGGTGGGTCCTCCCCCCGTGCTCGAAGACGGTGTCGATCGAATCCCTGGTGGTGCCGGGAGTATCGGAGACTATCGACCGCTCGCGGCCTATGAGGCGGTTAAGGAGCGAGGACTTGCCGGCGTTGGGCCTGCCCACTATGGCGACCTTTATTCCCTCTTCCCCAACTTCAACGGGCTCCGCCTCCGGAAGGCGGGCGAGCACCTCGTCAAGAAGCTCGGAGATCCCCAGGCCGTGCTCGGCCGAAAGCGGCAGCGCCTCGTCCATCCCGAGCGTATAAAAGTCCGACACGATATCGCCAGCGGCCGCCGTGTCCAGCTTGTTCACCCCGTAGACGACGGGCTTGCCGGACCTCCTCAGCATATCCACTATCTCACGGTCTCCTGGCATGGGGCCGGACCTCCCGTCCATAACGAAGACGATAGCGTCGGCCTCCTCCACTGCAAGACGGGCCTGCTCCCTTACCTGCCGCTGTATCCCTTCGGTCGCCTCGGGCTCGAAGCCGCCCGTGTCGACGAGCGTAAAGAGCCTGCCTCGCTCCTCGCAGTCGGCGTAGTTCAGGTCCCTCGTAACGCCGGGCTCGTCCTTCGTTATGGCCTTGCGGCGGCCTATGAGCTTATTAAAAAGGACCGACTTCCCTACGTTCGGGCGGCCCACTATGGCGACTATGGGTTTCATGGGTTAAAGGCCGTTATGCGTGAAAGAGCCGTGATGCGTGTACGTTATACGTGATGCGGAAAATCCTTAAATACGTATAACGCATCACGCACACGCATAACGGCCTTTCACTCGTACCCGAACTCCTTCATGGCCCGGGCGTCCCGGGTCCAGTCCTTCCGGACGCGGACGAAGAGCTCGAGGAAGACCCGCACCCCGAGGAGCCTCTCTATGTCCTTCCTCGCGGCCGTGCCTATGCGCTTGAGCATCCCGCCCCCCTTGCCTATTATAATCCCCTTCTGAGAGTCCCTCTCCACGTTAATCTCGGCCCTTATGGCGACGACCTTCCCGCCCTTCTTCTCCTCGAACTCTTCCACCATGACCGCCACGGAATAGGGTATCTCCTGCCTCCCGAGGATAAAGACCTTCTCCCTTATAATCTCCGCGGCTATGGCCCTCTCGGGCTGGTCGGTTATCGCGTCCTCGGGGAAGTACCTCGGGCCCTCGGGAACCACCTTCAAGAGCTCGCCGAGGAGCTCGTCCACGCCGTCGCCGGTAAGGGCCGCGAGCGGCACTATCTCTTTGAACTTAAAGAGTCCGGAGTACCGCTCGATCAGCGGCAGCAGCTTCCCCTTCGCCACGAGGTCCACCTTGTTTATGCCGAGTATGACCGGGGCCCTGACACTGCCGAGGCTCTCGATTATGTAGCGCTCGGTCTCGTCGACCCCCCTTGTCGCCTCCACGAGGTAGAGTATGGCGTCGGTGCCGGTGAGCGCCCCCATCGCCTCCCTTACCATAAAACGATTAAGCTCCCCCCTGGCCCTGTGCAGCCCCGGCGTGTCTATAAAAACGACTTGCGCGCCCTCGAGGTTCTTCACCCCCCGGATCCTGTTACGTGTGGTCTGGGGCTTTTCCGACACTATGGACACCTTCTCGCCGAGGACCGCGTTCAGGAAGGTGGACTTCCCCGCGTTGGGCCTGCCTATTATGGCTATGAAACCGGATTTAAACGGCATGGCTTAAAGATAGCACTAAGAACGGGTGGTGTCAAAGAGGGTGTTTTTCAAGGGGGAGGGGGACGGCGGGGCGGAGCAGGCGGACGTAGGTGACAAAGCCGACCTTAAGAAGGAGGAAGCCCGTCACCGTCGGTATGCCGAGCGCGAGTATAAGGGCCATGGTAAAACTCATCCCTCGCCTCCCCTTAAAATCTTGTAGACGCCGGAGCACGGAGAGCCGGAGCTGAGGAGCAGGACCACGGATATCAAGAGCGGGATCGCGTTGCGGCCGCGGCTCATATCAGCCGACCTCGTTATAGTCCCTGACCCTGAAGGCCACCCCGAGCTCGTCCTCGGCCACCCTGCGGCAGGCCTCCACGTCCAGCCCCGGCACGGCCACGACCGTCGCCACGACCTTGGAGATGTACTTCTTCGCCTCCAGGAGGAAGTAGAGTATCGCCGGGTATGCCTTATCGCCGAACGGGGTCTTGCAGAGTTTCTGGTAGGTCTCCGAGTCCGGGGCGTTCATGCTGACGGATATGCAGTCGACGAACATCAGTTTGGGCAGCACGTTGCCTCCGTGTACGAGGTTACTGAGCCCGTCGGTGTCCACTCTTATCCTGCAGCCCGCCTTCTTGAAGTGCAGCCCCACCTTCCTCAGGAGGTCGAGCCTTATAAGCGGCTCGCCGAAGCCGCAGAAGACCAGCTCGTCATAGCTCTCCGGCTCCGGACCCACGGCCTTCAAGACGTCCATGAACGTGGGCTCCCTTCTGAGCTTCAGGTAGTGGCCCTTCACCGTATAGTCTTTGAACTTGGCGCAGAAGGTGCAGTGGTTGGTGCAGCGGTTGGTTATGTTCAGATAGAGCGAGTTCCTTATGGGGTATGCTATGCGGGCTTCTTCTTCGCCTCCCCGAGCCCCTTTGCCCGGCAGGCCGAAGAGCTCGCTCGCGTTGAGCGTGGTGATGCGCGCCACGTCGGCGAGGCTCAGGCCCTTCAGCTCCGCCAGCCTCTTCGCCGTCTCCACAACGAAGGCCGGCTCGTTCCTCTTCCCCCTCCTGGGGACGGGCGCAAGGTACGGGCAGTCGGTCTCGAGCAGCATCCTTTCGGTGGGCACGGCCTTTACGACCTCCCTGAGCGCCTCGGCCTTCGGGAACGTAACGGCCCCGCCGAAGGCGAGATAGAAACCCATCTCCATCGCCCTTCGGGCCATCTCTTGCGAGCCGGAGAAGCAGTGTATCACGCCCCCGGCCTCCTCGGCCCCCTCTTTCCTAAGGATATCGAGGGTCTCGTCTTCGGCCTCCCGCGAGTGCACTATGAGCGGGAGGGCCAGTTCCCTGGCGAGCCGGATATGTCTTATGAAGACGTCCCTCTGTGTCTCGGGCGGCGAGTTCGTGTAGTGGAAGTCCAGGCCGGTCTCGCCCACGGCGACCACTTTTTCGTTTTTTGAGAGTTTGCGTATAAGGTCGAACGGTGTCTCGTCGGTTACGAGTTTGGCGTCGTGGGGATGGATGCCGAGCGCGGCGTATACGGAGGGGTTGGCCTCGGCTATGGCAACTACTTTTTCGAGCTCTCCCGCCGCCTCCCCCCCCTGCCAGCAGCCGACCGTTACCATGGACTCGACCCCGGCTTCAAAGGCCCTGGAGATGACCTCTTCCCGGTCCTCATCGAAGCGGGGGTCGTCGAGGTGGGCGTGGGTGTCTACGAAGCTTTCCTTACCCGCCGGGCGCGGCGGGCCGGCCCCCTCCTCCTTCATGGCGCGTCAGGGAGTTTTTTCATTTCCCGTTTCAATAACTTTTATCTTCGTGGCGGTCCATATACCGTCCGGCCTGACGCGCCTCTCCACGCGGACGTCTATCTCGCCCTCGTCGGCCACGGTCCTTACAACGCAGTAGTCCTCCGTCTCCTCGACCACCTCGCACTCGTCCCGGCTGACGTTGAGCCCCTGCTCCAGGAGCATGGCGTGCGCCACGTCCGCGGCGTCCCCCCTCCAGCGCTGCCCGCCGTTATCGAAGGCCCGCTGGAGGCGCTTCTCCTCTTCCATATCCACCATGAGCGTTACCTCGCGGACATGCCGACCTTCGGTCTCAACCTTCGGGGCTTCGGCCTTCGGGGCGTTAGCGTCGGAGCCGCCGCAGCCCGAGAGCGCCATAAAGAGAACCACCGGTACAGCCAAAAAATTCTTCATTCCGTTAAACCCCCTTATTCGACCCGGGGAAAGAGCGGGGCCCCTTTATCGACCTTGAGCCCGGCTATCTCCCTGCCGCCTACTTCGACTTCCTTATCGAACGAACAGTTCTCTATCTCCGCGTCTATGCCGAGTTGGCCCCATATCTTCAGCGCGGCCTCGGGCATGAAGGGATATAAGTATACCGCGACTATCCTGAGACCTTCGGCCAGCGTGTAGAGGACGTTCGAGAGCGTTTCCTCGTCACCCTCCTTTGCCAGCTTCCACGGTGCGGTCTTTTCCACGTAGCCGTTAAGCTCTCTTATAGCTTCCCATATAAGTGTGAGAGCGTGATGGTACTGAAGCTGATTCATAGAACCGTCGAAACTACGCGAAAACG
This sequence comes from Thermodesulfobacteriota bacterium, assembly GCA_036482575.1. NCBI lineage: Bacteria > Pseudomonadati > Thermodesulfobacteriota > Thermodesulfobacteriota bacterium. The sequence continues at coordinate 4 of JAZGJJ010000227.1, read as the reverse complement.
GGTC
>JAZGJJ010000226.1 GCA_036482575.1 Thermodesulfobacteriota bacterium | reverse complement strand
AGAACCGGCATACTGCCGCTCTCGATTATACCGGCCGAGGCGGCGCGTACCCTGTCGACCATATCTTCCGGCCGGAGCTCCGTCACCTCAAGGGGCGCCAGGGTCTCTATGCCAGCCTTCCAGGGCTCGCCCTTTAGCTCCTCGTCGTAGAGCTCCATGTTGGCCGAGGCCTCTATTATCGCCCCGGGCCCGCTGCTCGCCCCGCTTACGTAAGTGGTCGTAAGGTCGTAGGGGACGGAGACGACCGAAAACCGGGGAGTTTTTCCCGTTTTCCCTTTTCCTTTGCCTTTCCCCTCCCCTGCCTCTCCGGCTTCGAGACCGCCGAAGTTCGGGGTCAGTCCGTTCGGACTCAGTCCGTTCGGGGTCAGTCCCACTTCTTCTTCCTTATCTTGTCCCAGAGGACCTTCTTCACCCTGTGGGAGCCCTCGAGGTCGGCCTGCTGCACCTTCCTCTTGACCCCCTTCATCCTTTTAGCGAGGGCTGTGGCCATTATCGGGAGCGCTATGGTGGAGTCGCAGTAGACGGTGACCCGTTTCGATTTCTTGGCTATCTTCCCCCAGGACTGGGCCTCCTCGAAGGTGCATCCGCTCAGCCCCCCCCAGTGCGGGGCGTCGGCGGTAATCTGTACGGCGTAGCTGTGCCCGCTCGTCTTCTTGCACATCATGGTGGCGGTGACCTCGGTCTGCTGGATAAAGTTCTTCGGCGTGCCTCCGCCGACGAAGACCACCCCGGAGCTCTTCGTATTGGCCACTATCTGGGCTGTCTCCTTTACGTCCCCTATACAGTCGAAGAGGAAGTTATCCTCTCCGTCCCTCATGGCGAGCGCTATGCCTATGGAGGAGTCCCCTATGGCCGGGCAGTATATGGGAACGCCCGCCTTATGGGCCGCGGTCACTATGCCGTCGCGCGCGCCGTCGCGCTTAGGTATCTTCGAGAGCTTCTTCCCGAGGAGAGATAGGAACTCCCTTGTCGTATAGGGTCGTCTCTCCAGCGATTCGCCGAACTTGAAGATGTACTCATCGGTCGAGTTGAACTCCTCCTCAATGGCGTAGACGTCGTACATCCTGTCCACCCCGGCGTCCCGGAGTTCGCGGTCGTCCGCGTGGGCGCTCCCCTGCCAGTGGTCCCAGCCGAGTGTCTCGTGGATGTCGTGGAAGAGGTTGGCGCCGGTGGAGACGAGGCAGTCTATGTACCTCTTCTTCAGGAGGTGCACTATGACGTTCCTCATGCCGGCGGGGACCATTGCCCCGGCCAGGCCGAAGAAGACGAACGTCTTCCCCTTGAGCATCTCCTCCCACACCCCGACCGCCTCGGCGAGCTTTTTCCCCTGAAAGGCCGTCTCCTCCATCCCTTTAAGGAGCTCGGAGACGTCGCGCCCGGCGTCCACCTCCAGCGGCTCTACCGGATGCCTTATGTACTTCTTTCTCTTCTTGAGGTCGAACATATCGTAAAAGTCCTTTCCCTTTTGCCTTTTTACCTTTACCTTTTTACTTTCTTTTCTGGACGTCCTCTATCCTGAGTTTCAGGTTTTTCGACCCCCTCCATTCGTCCAGGTAGGGATAATACGCGACGTCGAAGCCGCGGCCTTTCATGGGGTGCAGGGACGCCAGGCCGAACCCTATGCCGTTCATCGCGGCCCCCGCCTTTTTTCCCCCCTGCTTTACCCTTACCCTCAGGTGCCTGTCCTTGACTACCTCGGTGTGGACCATGTCCGTATCCACGGCGCAGAAGAGCGGCTGGCGGTTGGACAGGCCGAACGGGGAAAGCCTCTCCAGCTCGGAGACGAGCCTCATGTCTATCTCGTCGAGCGATACGACGGCGTCGAGCGCCACCTCGGGCACGAGATCCTCGTCGGTGAGTCTTTCGTTCCAGAAATCACCGAACGCCTTCTTGAAGCCGTCTATGTTCTTCGGGGCTATGCTAAAACCGGCGGCGGCCTTGTGTCCGCCGTACCTTTCAAGGAGGGCAGCGCAGGCATCGAGCCCCTCCATCACGTTTATGCCGCTTATACCCCTTACCGAGCCCCTGGCAATGCCGTCCTCGACGGCTATCATGGCGGTGGGCTTCGTAAAACGTCCGACCATCCTGGAGGCCACTATCCCGACCACCCCCGGATGCCAGCCGGGCGAGGATAGAACCAGGCTCCGGCCGGTTTCACCCTCGGCCATCTCCAGCGCCTCTTCGAGTATCCCGGCCTCGATCCTCTGCCTGGAGGAGTTCTCGCTCTGAAGGAGCGCGGCCATGTTTCCGGCCTCCACCTCGTCCCCGGTCGTAAAGAGCCTTAGCGCGGTATCGGCGCTCTTAAGCCTGCCTGCCGCGTTTATCCTCGGGGCGAGTTGGAAGGCGATATTATCGGTATCGACCTTGCCGGGCTTTACCCCGGACACCTCCTTCAAGGCCCGGAGCCCCGGACGGGTCGTGTTTTCGAGCTCCCTGAGCCCCCAGCTCACGAACACCCTGTTCTCGTCGACGAGCGGCACCATGTCCGCTACCGTGCCTATGCAGACGAGATCCAGGTAACGCTTCAAGTTCGGCACCTCGCCCCCGGGAAAAGACGTACCGTTGTCCCTGAGCTTCGTCCTCAGGGCCATAACGAGGTTGAAGGCCACCCCCACTCCCGCGAGCCCCTTGAACGGGAAGGTGCAGTCCGGACGTTTGGGGTCCAGGACCGCGCAGGCGGGCGGAAGCTCCGCCGTGGTCTCGTGGTGGTCCGTTATGATGCAGTCCACCCCGAGTGTCGTGGCAAGCGCCACCTCTTCGTGGCAGGACACGCCGCAGTCCACGGTAACGATGAGCTTTACGCCGGAGCCGTGGAGTTCCCTTACGGCGGCCTCGTTAAGGCCGTAGCCCTCCTTGAGCCTCTCGGGTATGTAGGTGACGCTGTCGGCGCCGAGCTCCTTCAGGAAGAGATGCACGAGCGCGGTGGACGTCGTGCCGTCGACGTCGTAGTCCCCGAAAACCGCTATCTTCTCTCCACCGGCCACGGCGGCCGAAAGCCTCTCGACGGCCGTGACCATATCCTTCATCAGAAAAGGGTCGTGGAGGTCGTTCAGGTCGGGTTTTAGAAAAGAAAAAGCCCTGTCTTTATCGACAAGGCCCCGGTTTATAAGCAACTGCGCCGTAATGGGGAGTATGCTGAGTTCCCTGCCCAGGGATTCCTGAAGCTCCCTGTTGACCGGATTAACTTTCCAACGCTTTTTCATCCTCGGGTTGCGACCTTAAACGAAGCATCGATTTCTTTTTTACGGAATTTTTTTACCGGAAGACCTGTCCTGAGTCTATCGAAGGGGCCAAAAAAATTTTATCAGCAAAATGATTTCAGGTCAAGGATTGATTTGCACCATGATGCCTGTCCTGAGCGAAGTCGAAGGGGTGTTTCAACTTCATGACGACCGTTAGTGGCTTATGGGGTGGAAGTTGCAGTGGGCAGCTTATGAGATTGACCGTTGGAAAGATAGAAGGGATATCCCGGCCCGGAACCGTGTTGCCTACTCGCTTCGCGTTATGAGCTTGCCCTTCTTGCCCTTCCAGAGCAACAGGACCGGACTCGCTACGAATATGGAGGAGTACGTGCCGACAATTACGCCGAGCATGAGCGTCAGCGAGAAGTCGTGTATGACCTCGCCGCCGCGGGTGAAGAGCGCCAGCAGGACGAGCAGCGTGGTGCCCGAGGTGACGATGGTCCTCCTCAGCACCTCGTTTATGCTCTTATTGATGAGCGGGACGAGCGTATCCCTGCTCCTCTTCCGGAGGTTCTCCCGTATCCTGTCGAAGACTACCACCGTGTCGGTAAGCGAGTACCCGGCGATGGTAAGGAGCCCGGTTACGATAAGGAGGTTGATCTCCTTATCGATGAGGAAGAGTATGCCAAGGACCGCGACCACGTCGTGGAAGGTGGCCGTAACCGCGGCCACGCCGAAGCGGAACTCGAACCTCCAGGCGACGTATAGGAGTATGCCGAAGAGCGCTATAGTGATGGCCCAGAGCGCGTCCTTCTGAAGGCGCTTGCCCACGGTGGGGCCCACCTCGGTGGTCAGGTCTATCGTGTAGGGGTTATCCGGCATCTCGCTTGAGAATACCTTGCCCACCGAAGCGGTAATGGCCTGCAGCTCCCCCTTCTCCCCTCCCGCCTCCCTCTTGACCCTCACGAGCAGCTTGTTCGTTCCCGCGAACTCCTGGAGGTCCGCGTCGCCGAACCCGCCGTCGGAAAGGAGCCCCCTTACCTTTTCCATCGCGAACGGCTTTTCGAACCTGAACTGCACGGCCACGCCTCCGGCGAAGTCCGTGCCCAGGTTGGCCTTGCCGAGCGGTATGGCCAGGGCGGCCACCAGCCCCACGAGCACGAGCACGCTGGAGACGACCAGCGCCACCCGCCTCTTGCCTAGAAAGTCTATATTAGTATCTCCCCAGATATCCATTTAAGTACCGTTATACGTGTGCGTGATGCGTGATGCGTTAAATACTAAGACTCTTCACCTTGAGCTTCAGGTTCTGTATGTCGAAGGCCACCTTGGTGCCAACGAGCGCGGTGAAGAGGTTTATGAGTATGCCGAGGCTCAGGGAAACGGCAAAGCCCTTTATCGGGCCGCTCCCGAACTGGAAGAGCACCGCCGCCGTTATGAGTGTCGTGACGTGCGAGTCGACTATAGTCCACCACGCCTTGTCGTAGCCCGCGTCGACCGCCGACCTCGGCGTTCGCCCCGCACGGAGCTCTTCCTTTATACGCTCGAATATAAGGACGTTCGAGTCCACGCCCATGCCTATCGTAAGTATTATGCCCGCTATGCCCGGGAGCGTGAGCGTGGCGTTGAAGTAGGCCATGGCCCCCAGCAGCATTATCAGGTTAAGGACCATTGCCACGTCCGCTATGACGCCCGAGACCCTGTAGTAGAATATCATGAAGGCCAGGACCAGAAGGCCCCCGAGTACTACGGCCTTTATACCCGCCTCGATGGAGTCCCTGCCGAGCGTGGGGCCCACGGTCACGTTCTGCAGGATATTGACCGACGCCGGAAGGGCCCCGGCCCGGAGCACTATCGCCAGGTCGGTCGCCTCCTCGTAGGCGAAGCTCCCGCTTATCTGCGCCCTGCCGCCGGCTATCCTCTCCCTTATGACCGGGGCGGAGTGGACTTTGCCGTCGAGCACTATTGCGAGCCTCTTGCCCTTATACTTCTCGGTTATCCTCTCGAAGATACGCGCGCCGTTGGAGTCGAAGGTAAGGGAGACGTAGGGCTCGTTGAACTGGGAGTCGAAGGCCACGCGCGCGTCGGAGAGGAGGTCGCCCGTAAGGAGCGTGGCGCTCTTCACCAGGTAGGGCCTCTCCTCGAGGACGGCCCCGCTCGCGCTGTCGTACACCCTCTGGTAGAGCAGCTCCGAGCCGAAGGGCACTATGCCGGTATCGACGGCCTCGTAGGGGTCGTTCTTCTCGTCGAGGACCTTGAACTCGAGTACGGCTGTCCTGCCTATGAGTTCGAGCGCCCGCTCGGGGTCCTTCAAGCCCGGGAGCTGGATCAGCAGCTCGCGCTCTCCCTGGCGCTGGATGAGCGGCTCGGTCACGCCGAACTTGTCTATCCTGTTCCTTATGGTTTCCAGCGCCTGGGTAGTCGCCCAGTCCCTGACCCTCCTGACCTCGGCCTCATTCAGGCTGAAGAGGAGTCTTCCCTCCTCGGCCGTCGGCGCGTCCAGGAGCGGATACTCGTCCCCTATAAGCTCCCTTATGGCCGTATCGTCGCCGGCGTAGGCCACCTCCACACCCGAAGCGCCCTTACTCTTTATGCTCGTAAAGGGGGTGCCCTCCTTTTTGAAAAGGGCCTCGATCGCCTCGGCGAGCCTCCCGGTATAGTTCTCGACGGCCTCGTCCTGGTCCACGTCCAGCACGAGGTGCATGCCGCCCTGGAGGTCCAGCCCGAGGACTATCTTCGGGATGTTGTCGGCCCAGAAGGACGGCAGGCTCTTCGCGAATTTAGTGGACGGCAGGAACAGTATCAGCGCCAGCAGGGTAAACCCGCCGAGCATCACAAGCCGCCAGAATATGCTCTTCATTAACTGAACACTCCGCCGTGGTTTATTCTTATTCCCCCGCGCAGCATCAGGTCGATGGCGTGGGCTTTCTCGCGGCCACGGCATCCCTTGTCACCTTGACCCTGACGCCGTCGGCCACTTCGACCGTTACCGTCTCATCCCCCACGCTCGTGACCCTGCCGTGCAGGCCGCCGTTGGTGATTACGTTATCGCCCTTCTGGAGCCTGGCCACCATATCATTGTGCTCCTTCGCCTTTTTCTGCTGGGGCCGTATGAGCAGGAAGTAGAATATCGCAAAAAGGATCAGCAGCGGCACCATGCTCGCAAAACCTGCCGCCGCGGGGGCTGCCCCGCCCTCGGCGTATGCCAGTGTTACCGGGAAAAAGTAGATCACCTCGTGCCTCCTCCAGTTTGAGGGGCGGCTTCACGCCCCTCGTTAAAAGACCTCTCGAACTCCCCGAAACTTCCCCGCCCTATGGCCTCCCGCATCTCCCGCATAAGCTCCATATAATAGTACAGATTGTGCACAGTATTCAAGCGTGAAGCGAGTATTTCTCCCGAAATGTAGAGGTGTCTCAGATAGGCCCTCGAGTAGTTTCGGCAGGTATAGCACCCGCAGGCCGGGTCCACGGGGCCCGGATCCCGCTCATATCGACTGTTCTTTATAACCAATTTCCCCCCTCTTGTAAAGAGAGTTCCATTCCGGGCGCACCGGGTGGGGAGTACGCAGTCGAACATGTCCACGCCCATCCCGACCGCCCGGACGAGGTCCTCGGGGGTACCGACGCCCATAAGGTAGCGGGGTTTGCCTTCGGGCAGCCCCTCAAGTGAGGCAGCGAGCATCTCCCAGAGGAGCCCTTTCTCCTCGCCGACGCTGAGGCCGCCGACGGCGTAGCCGTCAAAGTCCATCCCCACGAGCACGCTCGCGCTCTCCCGCCTTAGCTCGGGGTACATCCCCCCCTGTACTATGCCGAAAAGCGCCTGGTCATTGCCGCGCCTGGCCTTTTTCGTCCTCTCGGCCCACCTGTGGGTAAGCTCCATGGAGTTCCGGGCATAATCAAGGTCCGAGGGATGCGGGGGGCACTCGTCGAGCGGCATCATGATATCCGAGCCGAGCGCCTCCTGAATCTCAAGCGCCTTTTCCGGGGTAAGGAGGTGCATGCTCCCGTCGAGGTGAGAGCGGAAGCTCACGCCCTCCTCCTCGATCTTACGGAACTCCGAGAGGCTGAAGACCTGGTAGCCGCCGCTGTCGGTGAGTATCGGGCCGTCCCAGTTCATGAAGCGGTGGAGCCCGCCGAGCTCGCGTATAAGCTCGTGGCCGGGACGGAGGTAGAGGTGGTAGGTGTTGGCCAGTATCATCTCCACCTCCATGCCGCGGAGCTCTTCCGGTGTCATGGCCTTTACCGTCCCCTTCGTCCCGACGGGCATGAAGACCGGGGTCTCGACCGTGCCGCGGGCGGTCCGCATCGTGCCGCGCCTTGCGCCCGTTAAATCTTTATTTATGAGCTCGAAGCCGAAGGACATATTAAATACCGTTATACGTATTTAGAAATCTTTTCCGCATCACGCATCACGCACACGCATCACGGCCTTCACACTATCATCATGCAGTCGCCGTAGCTGAAGAACCTGTACCCCTCTTTTACGGCCTCTTTATAGGCGGCCATTATCCTCTGTCCTCCCGCCAGGGCGGAGACGAGCATTATGAGGGTCGAGCAGGGAAGGTGGAAGTTCGTAACGAGCGCGTCCACGACCTTGAACTCGAAGCCCGGAGATATGAAGAGCGCGGTGTCGCCATCGAGGCGCGGGCTTTCAATCCCCCCGGGGCTCTCAATTCCATCGATGACCGACGCCTCAAGCGCCCGGGTGACGGTCGAGCCGACGGCTACGACCCTCCTCCCCTCCTCCTTTGCCCTCCGTATGGCGGAAAAGACGTCCGGCCCGATGGAGTAGCTCTCGCCGGGCATCCTGTGCTCCTCCATATTATCCACGCGTACGGGCATGAAGGTGGCCGGGCCCGTGTGGAGCGTTATGTAATGAGGCTCCACGCCCATTCCTTTGATTTCTTCGATTACGCGGTCCGTAAAATGGAGGCCCGCCGTGGGCGCGGCCACGGCCCCCTCCTTGCCGGCGAAGACGGTCTGGTAGCGGAGCTTATCGACAGGTTCGGCCTCGCGCCTTATGTAGGGCGGGAGCGGCACCCTGCCGAGTTTTTCTATCACCTCCCGGACGGCACCCCCGCCCCTCCCGTCCGCTGAAAGCTCGAAGCGCCACATCCCCTCGGGGTCGGCTTCGACGGCAACGGCCTCCAGTTCTCCCCCCTCGCCCCCCTCACCCCCCCCCCCGCCGTCGCCAAAGAAAACCTTCGT
>JAZGJJ010000225.1 GCA_036482575.1 Thermodesulfobacteriota bacterium | reverse complement strand
CCTCCATACGGTGCTTCTCGGTCACGTCCTCCATGAAGACCGCCACGTGGGAGACAACCCCCTCTCCCCCCTCCCCCCCCTCCTCATCAAGGTGGAGCGGCGTCTTTGTCACCCGGTAGTGTTTCTTTTCGCCTCCCTTGAGCGTGGACTCCTCGTCGCCGCGCAAGACCGCGCCGCGCTGAAAGACCTCCTCGAAATCGTTCGTTATCTTCCGGCCGGAAGATAAGGATTTGCCCCCCTTAACGCCCGGGGTCCCCTCCTCCGCCTTCCTGTTCCAGGCGACGACCCGCATCTCTCTATCGACAATGAAGAACTTGAACGGGAGGGCGTCCATGAGCACGTCGAAGAGGTCATGCCTCTCCCCGAGGAGGTTCGATACCTTTTCAGTGCCGCCGTTCATTTTCGAGTGCACTCCTTCGTGAGGTGGCGGTTAACCTTCCAGTTCGTCCACTACCCTCTTCCCCATCTCCCTGCAGCCGACCTGTTTGGTCCCTTCCCTGTATATGTCACTGGTCCTGAAACCCTTGTTCAGGACGGCCTCCACGGCGTTCTCTACCATTTCGGCGGCCTGCGGGAGTTCGAACGAAAAACGCAGCATCATGGCCACCGACAGTATGGTGGCAAGCGGGTTGGCCGTATCCTTCCCGGCTATGTCCGGGGCGCTCCCGTGTATGGGCTCGTACATGGCCGAGGAGCCGTCGCCGAGGCTCGCCGACGGCAGCATGCCGATGGAGCCGGTCAGCATGGCGGCCTCGTCCGAGAGTATGTCGCCGAAAGTGTTTTCCGTGACTATTACGTCGAACTGGCCCGGGTCCCTTACGAGTTGCATGGCGCAGTTGTCCACGTACATGTGGTTGAGCACGATATCCGGGTAGTCGCGGCTCACTTCGGTGACCACCTTCCTCCAGAGCTCGGTGACCTCGAGTACATTGGCCTTGTCCACGCTCATGACCTTCTTACTTCTCTTCCTCGCAACGTCGAAGGCGACCCTGGCGATCCTCTCTATCTCGGAGGTGGTGTAGACCATGGTGTTAACGCCCTTCTCCGTCCCGTCCGGGAGACCCTGCACCCCCCTGGGCGTACCGAAGTAAAGGCCGCCGGTGAGCTCCCTTACGACAAGGAGGTCCACCCCCTCGATGACCTCGCGCTTGAGTGTCGAGGCGTCTACCAGCGCCGAGTGTATGGTGGCGGGCCTCAGGTTGGCAAAGAGGTTGAGCTCTTTTCTGAGTCTCAATAGCGCCCTCTCGGGCCTTACCGAATAGTCGAGCCCCTCCCACTTCGGCCCCCCGACCGCCCCCAGCAGCACGCAGTCGCTCCCGAGGGCGAGTTCGAGCACCCGGTCGGTAAGAGGCACGCCGTGGGCGTCTATGGAGGCGCCGCCCACAAGCTCGTCGACCAGCTCGATCCCGACCGTATAGCGCTTGGCCACGGCGGCGAGCACACGGGTGGCCTCCCGGATTATCTCCGGCCCTATCCCGTCGCCCGGTAGTACCAGTATACGTTTCATCAGGCCGCCGGCTCTTCCGCCGCCACCTTCTTGAGGCTCTCCAGGAACTCGGGGAAACCGCTGAACGGTATGACCACAGTGGAACGCCGGTCGTTGGAGAGCTCGGCTATCTGCAGGAACTTCCCGAGGTCGTTTTCCTTCAGGTCGACGAAGATGGTCTTGTTCTCGATGTGAAGCTTTTCGCTCGATATGGTGCTGCTCTTTGCGCCTTCTTTCCTCATTACTACCCCCTGTTTGCCGGTTGATTACGACGGCACCCGTTGCCGCCCCCGTTGTTCCTATCGGTTAGATTAAAACCCTTTTTTCTTTATCCACTTCATAAGTCCCCCGGCCCTTACAAGCTCCTGCATGAAGGGCGGTACGGGGCGTGCCTTGAACTTCTTCTTCCGGGTCACGTTGCGTATCTCCCCGCTCGCCATGTCGACCTCGAAGATATCGCCCGTCCTTGCCGAGCCGACCGCCTCCGGGCACTCGAGTATGGGAAGACCCATGTTGAACGAGTTACGGAAGAAGATCCTCGCGAAACTTTTTGCCACCACGCAGCCCACCCCGGCGGCCTTTATGGCTATCGGGGCGTGCTCCCTGGAAGAGCCGCAGCCAAAGTTCTTTCCGGCTACGATTATGTCCCCGGCCCTCACGTTCTTGCTGAAAGACGGGTCCTCGTCCTCCATGCAGTACTTCGCCAGCTCCGCCGGGTCGCTCGTGGTGAGATACCTGGCCGGGATTATCCTGTCGGTATCGATGTCCTTACCGAACTTCCAGACTCTTCCTTTAATTTTCATCCTCGTGCTTCTCCGTTTTATTCTTTACCGCACGACCTCGTCGGGGTGGGCGATGCGGCCCTTCACGGCCGAGGCCGCGGCCACGGCCGGGTTCGTAAGATAGACCTCGCTCTTCACGTCCCCCATCCTTCCGACGAAGTTCCTGTTGGTCGTGGCTACGGCCCTCTCTCCGGCGGCGAGTACGCCCATGTGTCCGCCAAGACACGGCCCGCACGTGGGAGGGCTTATCACCCCGCCTGCCTTGAGGAATACGTCGAACCACCCCCGCCTCATGGACTCCTCGTATATGAAGGGGGTGGCCGGGATTACGATGAGCCTCGTGTACTTGGCCACCTTCTTCCCCTTCAAGACTCTCGCCGCCACCTGCATGTCCTCTAGCCTCCCGTTGGTGCACGAGCCTATCACTACCTGGTCTATCGGGATGTTCCCGACCTCGGTTACGTTCTTCGTGTTCTCGGGCAGGTGCGGGCAGGCTACCTGCGGCTCTATCTTCGAGCAGTCGTATTCGATGACGTCGGAGTACTCGGCGTCCCGGTCGCTGGAGTAGAACTTATAAGCCCGTTCGGTCCGCCTCTTTACGTACTCTTCGGTCGTTTCATCCGGCTCTATAATACCGTTCTTGCCGCCGGCCTCTATGGCCATGTTGCACATGGCAAGGCGGCTGTCCATGCTGAGTTTTTTTATAACGCTCCCGGTGAACTCCATCGCCCTGTAGAGGGCGCCGTCAACGCCTATGTCCCCTATGGTTCGGAGGATTAAATCCTTCCCGCTGACCCATTTCCTGAGCCTCCCGCGGAAGACGAACTTAACGGACTCCGGCACCTTGAACCAGAGCTTTCCCGTTATCATGGCGGCCGCGAGGTCGGTGGAGCCCACTCCCGTCGAGAACGCTCCGAGAGCGCCGTAGGTGCAGGTGTGCGAGTCCGCGCCGATTACGAGGTCGCCGGGCCCGACTATCCCCTTCTCCGGCAGGAGGGCGTGCTCCACCCCGACGTCCCCGCCCTCGAAGTAGTGCGTGAGCCGCTGCTCGATCGCGAACTCCTTCAACACCTTGCACTGCGCGGCCGACTGGATGTCCTTATTGGGCGTAAAGTGGTCCGGGATGAGGACGACCCTCTTACGGTTAAAGACCTTTTTGGCGCCTATCTTCCTGAAAGCCTTGATGGCTATGGGCGCGGTTATGTCGTTACCGAGCGCGATGTCCACCCTTGCGTTTATGAGCTCGCCCGGCACGACCTCCTTGAGGCCCGCGTGCTTCGCGAGTATCTTTTCCGTTATGGTCATAGGTCTCATATGAGCCGTTCCTTCCTTACCTGTTTCCTGTGGGCGAGCCTGTTAAGCGCGTTTATGTAGGCCCTCGCGCTCGCCACGATTATATCGGTGTGGGCGCCCTGGCCGAGCACTATGTGCTCTCCTTCCCTGAGCCTGCACGTAACCTCGCCCTGGGCGTCGGTCCCTCCGGTTATGGCGTTGACCGAGTACCTCAGGAGCTCGCTCCCGGTGCCGGTTACCTTCTTTATCACCTTGAAGGCGGCGTCCACCGGCCCGTCGCCGACACCCTCCTCTTTTACTACCTTGCCGTCGACCTCCATCTCGACCGTGGCACGGGGCTGGGTCTCCGTGCCGCTCGCCACGTTGAGTTTCAAGAGCTTATAACGCTCGGCCACCTCGATCCTCAACACCTCGTCCTGCACGATGGCCTCTATGTCCTCGTCGAAGATCTCTTTTTTCTTGTCGGCAAGGCGCTTGAAGCGCGCGAAGGCCTTGTTTAAATCCTCATCGCCGAGCTCGTAGCATAGTTCGGCGAGCCTGACCTTGAAGGCGTGGCGGCCCGAGTGCTTCCCCATAACGAGCGTGGACTGGGCTATCCCTACGCTCTCGGGGCTCATTATCTCGTAGGTGGTCTTCTCCTTCAGGAGCCCGTCCTGGTGTATGCCGGCCTCGTGGGCGAAGGCGTTATCTCCGACTATGGCCTTGTTGGGCTGTACCACCATGCCGGTTATGCCGGTGACGAGCCTGCTCGACGGGTATATCTGCTCGGCGTTTATGCCGGTATCGAGGCCGAGGACGTCCCGCCGTGTCTTTATGATCATCACTATCTCTTCCAGGGAGGCGTTCCCGGCCCTCTCGCCTATGCCGTTTATGGTGCACTCCACCTGTCTGGCGCCGTTTATTACGGCGGCAAGCGAGTTGGCCACGGCGAGCCCGAGGTCGTTATGGCAGTGGACCGATATGACGGCGCGGCCTATGTTCGGCACGTTATCCCGTATCCCCTTTATGAGTTCTCCGAACTTATCCGGCAGCGCGTACCCTACCGTGTCCGGGATGTTCACCGTCGTCGCACCCGCCTCTATGGTCGCCTCTATTACCTCGTAGAGATAGGACACTTCGCTCCTGGAGGCGTCCATGGGGGAGAACTCCACGTCGTCGACGTAGCCCCGGGCGAGAGAGACCATCTCCACGGCCCTCTTCAGGGCCTCTTCTCTCGTCATGCGGAACTGGTGCTTTAGATGTATGTCCGAGGTGGAGATAAAGGTGTGTATCCTCGGCTTAGCGGCACCCTTCAAGGCGTCCCGGGCCGACTCTATATCGCCGGGTATGGAACGCGCGAGCGAGCAGACCACCGGCCCCTCCACCTCTTGAGCGATCCTCGCGACGGCCTCGAAGTCGCCAGGCGAGCTGAAGGCGAAGCCGGCCTCTATTATGTCCACCCCGAGCTTGGCGAGCTGCCTCGCCACGATCACCTTCTCCTCCACGTTCATGGAGGCGCCCGGCGACTGCTCGCCGTCCCTCAAGGTGGTATCGAATATCCTTACATGGTTATCCATAATCTCTACCCGTTTTATTTACGGGGACGATCCTCCGCGGCCCTGCCTCCGTCTTTTCCACCCACCCCCGCTTCCCCCGCCGCCTCTATGGCCTTTGCCGCGGCTTTCTTCCTCCTGTCCAAGAGCGTGGTAAGGGGGCCGGAGGCCGTGTAGGAGAACGCAAGCGCGAAGAGCATTATCTGCGGCTGCGCGGCGATTACGATAAAGACGAATATAAGGGCCACCAGCAGGTTAAACGGCATCCTCTTCGAGAGGTTAAGCTCCTTGAAGCTGTAGTACTTTACGTTGCTGACCATGAGGAAGGCCAGCGTGTACACGAGTAGCAGTACCGTGACGTGCTTTACCGTCTCGGGCTGTCCTATGTAGTGGAGGAGGAGCACCGTGGAGGCCACGAGCCCGGCGGCGGCCGGTACCGGCAGTCCGTTAAATCGCTTGCTCTCGATAGTGGTTATCTGGACGTTGAAGCGCGCGAGCCTGAGCGCCGCGCATACCACGAAGAGGAAGGCCGCGAGCCATCCGTACCTACCGAACGGCCTGAGCGCCCAGGTGAAGATAAGTATGGCCGGGGCGAGCCCGAAGGCCACGAGGTCCGAGAGCGAGTCGTACTCCACGCCGAACTTGCTCGTTGTGCCGGTAAGCCTGGCCAGCCTCCCGTCCAACCCGTCGAGGAGCCCCGAGATGATTATCGCCACGGCCGCCATCTCGAAGTTGCCGTCGAGCGAGGCGACTATGGCGTAAAAACCGCCGAAGAGGCTCGCCGAGGTGATGAGGTTCGGCAGCAGATAGACGCCCCTCTTTATCCCCTTCCGGCTCTTGCCTTTATTGTCTATCTCGTTATCCAGCATTTTGACCTCCTACCAGTAGCCGAGTATGGAACTCCCGGCCTTGACCCTGTCGCCGACCCTTACCTCCACCCTCGCCTCCGGCGGGAGGTAGACGTCGAGCCTGGAGCCGAACCTGATCATCCCGAACCTCTTGCCCTTCTCTACGTCTACACCCTCTTTGAGGCAGCAGACTATCCTCCTGGCTATAAGGCCCGCGATCTGGACGGTAACGAACCTCTTGCCGCCCGGGGTCTCTATGAGTATGGCGTTCCTCTCGTTATCCTCGCTGGCCTTGTCCAGGTCGGCCGAGAAGAATTTTCCCGGGTGATAGGCGACGGCCGTGACCCTGCCCGAAGCCGGCACCCTGTTGACGTGGACGTTGAAGACGTTCATGAATATGCTTATCTTCGTCGCCTCTCCCTTGAGGAGCGTATCCTCGCTGGCCGGCTCGACCTTTATGACCCTGCCGTCGGCCGGGCTTATGATGGAGTCATCCCCCGGCGGCACCTCTCTCTCGGGGTCTCTGAAG
>JAZGJJ010000224.1 GCA_036482575.1 Thermodesulfobacteriota bacterium | reverse complement strand
GTCAACTCAGACCGTCGTCGCGGTGTTTTGAAGCAGACAGCCCACTATGTACCCGGTCGTTCCGCTATCATAAAGCCCCTCGTAGCTGAGCGTTATCATGGGATCTTTTTCGAGATCGTACTCAGGGTCGCCTCCCGTCCTCTGCGCCACTGGGATGTCGAGTACGAGCTTATGGTTATAGCCCGTATCCGCCTCGGTGCCCGTGTCCCACTCCAGGCAGAAGTTCGTTGAGCCGGCGGACGCTATCCAGCTCGTTAGCTCGTCCACGGAAGAAAAGCCGCTCGCCGGGTCCTCCCAGTCGATTGTAAGCTCGAGGGAAACCTTATAAAGCCCCATCCTTGTCTTGTCCGCATAGTCGTTGCCGTCGAGTCTCAGCACGTCCTCCATGCCGTTCTCGATCTTCACGCTTATCTTGTCGGGTTTAATCAATGTACCGCCGGACGGGTCGATATCCGTATAGTCCGGTGCCGTGCCGGTGCGCGAGACCGTCCCTGTGTAGAGCTTGAGGTTGTTGTAGTCGCAGCGTAGGTTTTCGGCAGCGAAGGTGGCCGACCCGAGTTCCCCGGTCGTCGCGTCCCTCTTCTGCCCGAAAAGCTCGGCCGAGAGTTTCAAGTGCTGCCCCACCTCCTGGTCGAAACTCAGGCTCGACACCCTGCCGCCCACGAAGGGCCAGTTCTTCATCGTTGCACCCTCATTTATATTGAGGTTTACGGTAAGGGCCTTCGTGTCGAGGTTGGAGCTTGAGAACGGGTCTGCGACCGGATAGAGCATGTGCGCATAGGCCAGGGTCGCCGCCTGCTGCGCGCTCGCAGCACTTCCGAAAAAATGTTTCAGGAGCGTCCCCACCATCCCTGCGGTAGAGCCCGCTTCGGTGAAGAACGGCATCTCTACGGAGCCGCTCCACTTTTGGCTCATACGCATTACCGTGGTGTCTCCCTTTACCGTATCCTCGCCCCGAAACTCCTTACGCCGCTTGTCGTCGAACTCCATCTTGGGTACGCCCGCGGACAGGAGCGGTACAAAACCCACGGTCGTTGCCTCTTTCGTCCCCCTGGAGCTCTCCTCGCCGAGGGCCAGGTATATCTTATTCTCAGCCATTTCCTTTTACCTCCCTTTGAGTCCGTCAGAGTTCCCTGTATCTGACCGTTATTTTACAGTTCACGAAGGCCAGGGTATCCCTTCTCTCCATGTCGACACCGGTCGTATCCACCCGGCTTACGTACTTCGAAGCCGCGAGCTCACCGGTATTGAGCGCGTCCACGGTAAGCGCCTCCCTTATCCTGTGTACCCACTCCTGCTGGCGCCTTATAAGGTCAGCGGCGTCTTTCTCGCGGAGCACTACGCTCGCGAGATACTCTATCTCCACGTAGCCGGGCTTCTGTCCGTTAGTATGCTCGAAACTCTCACCGCGGTAGAATATCCGGCCGAAGGGTATAAGGCTCGCCGGTATACTCTTCTCGTCCTCATAGACCTTCCGGGAGAACTTTATCCCCTCTCCCCTCAGTACTACCTCGAGGTTATCCGTTATGGCCTTTACCGTATCGACGTTGGCCATTACCTTCTACCCGCCCTTGCCACGCTCACCCTCGAACTCTCCTCGCTCCCGATGACATAGCCGTCCCCCGAGGAGTCGTATTTGAAGTTGATGCCGCTGAAGGTGTCCTCGGCTTTCTTTTCGTAATCCTTCCACATCTGCCACCAGAACTCCCCGTGCCCGGCCACGAGCCCCTTGCAGGCCTCGGCTACGCTGAAGTATATGTGCACCTCCCTCAAGTCGTAAGGGTCGAGGACCAGGTGCGGCCGCTTGCCGCGCCTTACGAGCGCTTCCTCTATCTTCTCGAAACCCCGCTGTATCTCCTTTGAAAAAGAGCGGGTAAGGACGTACTTATCGGTCGATATGGCGGAGCTGAAGGGTTCGGTCGTTACGGTCCCGGTGGAGGAGACGAAGTCCGTCACCTCTCTCGTCTCGTCCTTATCGATGGAGTAGGCGAGCCCGCCGGTGAAGTAGTCGTCGTCGTAGCGCTGGAGCTCGGTATCCACAAGGGTCGTGCTCGACCCGCTCTCGGCCGTGCCGTGGACCCGCCAGCCGTTGTCCTTGAGCTGCGGCAGCTCGCTTACCACGTCCTCGTCCGTTACGACCTTTACGAGCTTCGAGTGGACGACGTCGTAAAAGAGGGTCAGCGTATACGTGACCGCGTTATAGACGTAGGATACGACGGCCTTATAGTTCTCATCCGCGGTGTCGCTCTGCGCGGCCGTAAGTGAGTAGGACAGAAGCCCGCTCGCCCCGACGTTCATGGAGGCCGCGTCTACGAGCTTTACGTCGCTCCCCGGCTTATAGACCGTGAGCGCCGCGGAGGTGGGGACTATTTTACGGTTATTCTCATAGATATAGGTCTGAAAGGTATCCGCCGTATCTATCAAAAAAGCCTGCTTCATTTTTTCACCGCCTTCGAACTCCCTGAATGTTTAACGACTCCGCCCGCTGCCCCTTCCCTCGCCACCTTAATATCCCGGGAATAGTTGATAACCCCGGTCCGCCTCTCCACGCTTGCCGCCTTAGGGTTGAAACTCTCCCGTACCACCAGTGGGATAAAAGGGTTGGGGCTAGTGGCCGAGAGTAAAGCGTTAAGATAGCTTAAACCCCCGGAGGTACCGGCGAGCGAAGATAAAGCACCCAGAGCCGCATAGGCGTTCGAGGCCGTAACGACCATACCGAGCAACCACCTATCAGCCTTTACGGTCCCACCAATGGTCGATATGCCGTCTGCCGCCCCGTAAAGGGCACTTACGCCTTTTAGTATCCCGTCCGTTGTTGCGCTCGCACCGGCGGTTCCAGCGACTTTCATCGCAAGGGCTAACGGGCCGCTTAAGGAAGTCACGGCATCGGTTGCTCCCGCAAGCCCTCTATCGACTTTAGCTCCGCCCGTGAACGCGGAGACCCCGCCAAGGGAAGCGCTAAAACCTCTATCCGCCTTTGCCGCTCCGTCGGCTGAAGATAGCGCGCCGCTTGCCCCCTGTATACCTACAAAAGTGGTTGCGTCCGGCACCTCGAGCTCGGCCTGGGTGACCCTTATCTCGTCGCTGCCGCTGACATTGGTTGCATGGATTATGAGCTTTAGGTCCGTATAGTCGGTTATGGCGTCCGCTTCCGCCGCACTCAGGGTATAAGAATACGTGTTGTACGAACCGCGTGTAATGGTCGTATTGCCGGTTGCGGCGATCTCGGTCGCGCCCTGATAGAGATGCAACTCCGCTTTTTCCGGGGCGCCGCTCCCGGAGGCCTTTCCGACGAAGCGTATTACGTGGCCGGTACTCTTAAGCGGGTCCGTAACGTCACTCAGTGTAACCTCGGCCTGGGCCTCGTCCGTACTCGTATAGACGTAGTCCGTATCGCCGTTGGCGCCAAGCTCGTCTATTGCAAGATGAACCGACGTCTCGCCCGATACGGTCCAGTCACCCGAGGAAACGGTGGTGTCCGGCCTTGCGAATTGAGCCATATAGTTCTCTCCGTTTAAAAAGTTGAAGAAGTTTAAGAAGTCTAAGAAGTTAAACTTTTTAAACTCTTTAAACTTCTTAAACTCAGTCTAAAGACACGTCAAGGTCTCCGGCCGCGAACCTGGCAGTATCACCGCTGCCTATGGCTTTGGACGCGGTCAGAGCCCCCCACGCCATGGCGTTCCCGGCGCTCGCCGCGTCGTAGAGAAGGAAGTGCGTGATCGTCCCCCATGAGCCCGTGGCCTCGGGAAAGGTTATGGCGTTCGCGTTGTCAATAAGACCGCCGGCAGCGGTATTCCAGTCCCCTGCCGCGGTCGACACCCTCGCGTAGGCACCCCCGGCGGGCTCGGTAACGTTTGTCCCGTCGTCGAGCGGGGTGGTTGTGGATAACGCCACATATACGGTAGGTGCGGTGTACGCCCCCTTGTTGAATATGTGGTCGAGTATTTCGTTCTCCCAGTAGTCGGTAAAACTTCCCATCCCTTACCTCCCTCTCATCTTCTTGACTTCCTGTTCTCCGCCCTCTCGGCCGTCTCCGCCGTTCTCCGGGCCTTCCTCTCCATCTCCCTCGTCTCCTTACCGGAAGGGAGTTTCCCGGTCCGCTTCAGATGATGCTTATACATGCGTGCCGTAAGCCGCTCGGTCGCTTCTCTGCTCACTTCTTCCCGCCCCTTCCCCTGGATCTGGATACGGCCTTCTTCACGGGCTTCCACCCCTTGCTCTTAAACTCCTCGGCCTGGTCCTCATCCACGGCCTTCACGGTCCTCGGGGTCTTGCCGTCGGTCATCCTCATGCCCGTATCGAACCAGACCGGCTCCTTGAGCCTCCTATCGCCTTTCTTGAGGCTCTTCCTGAACCCTATGCCGCCGTAGCTGTCGGCACTAAGAGGGGTGTAGCCTTTCCTCTCCATCGCGCGGGCTATGTCAGCCATACTAAAGCTCCTCTATCCTCCGGGGTTATGGAAAGGGGAGAGGGGCTTTTGGCCCCCCTCCCCATCCCTCCCCTCTTCCCACGGTAAGTGTCGCTTACTCGTGGTCGGTGATTATCGCCACACCGCCGTTAGGGGCGGTATTGACGCACTCGTCGCCGTAGATGGCGGTCACCACTATCTCGGTCGCCCTCAGGCTGGCGTCCCTTTGGAACTCGGTCTTCGCCCCCGTCTTAAGGACGTAGGCGAGCCCCGACTGGTTGCCCATGGGCATCATCACACCCTGCCTGTCGGCGTCGGTATTGACCGAGGCGCAGCTGGTGGACTTGAAGACGTCCACGCCGTAGAGGCTCGCGAACGCGCCGAGGTCGGCGGCCGGGACCGAAGGCCCTCCCCATATGGCACCTGTCGTAGAGGCCAGCGCCGTCCTCAGGTCATGGACCTGTACGGGGTGCAGCACCGCCACGAAGGGCCCGACCGCGTTGCCGGCCTCAAGCGTGTAGATGGCCGTCAGGAAGTCCGACTCGGTGATGTCCACGCCGGTCGAGCCGACGGAGTTCGTAAAGTCGGCGACCTCGGCCAGAAGATCGGTATCGATCTTATTGGCCAGCGCCTTGCCGAGTTCGGCGGCGTAGGGCTCGAGCCCGCCGAGTCCGGTGCTGTTAAGCAGCATATCCGTTACGGTTATCATGATGCCTGCCTCGTCGGCCGGCACGCTCACCGAGGCGGTATCCACCGCGGTGTTGCTCGCGTCGGTGCCCTCTGTAAGGTCCGAGGCGCTAAGGAGCGGCCACTTGGGGAACTCCACCGTAAGGGTGGACTCCGCACTTATGTCGGCCACCCGCACAAGCGGCGGCATAACGGCCTCCGCGTACGCGGCGTCGATTATGAGTCTTGAGACTATTTCAGCGGCCACCAGCTCTCCAGCCGAGCCGGCCGCAGTGGTTACTTCATTCGCCATGGTTCTTTAACCTCCTGCTTCTCTAAGGTTTAACTGTTGGCAAACTTCCTCTTCCTTGCCTCGCGGAAGGGGTTCTGGACGTCCTTGAACCTAAAGGTCTGCCCGCTCGCCCCCTCCACGTTGACGCCCTCCTTAAGGAGTCGTTCCAGGTCCTCTCTGGGCATGGTGCGCCAGCTCTCGGGGTCGGAGAGGTTGTAGCTCCTTCTCCCCGCCTCGCCGAACCTGGCCCCCCTTGAGCCCGAGCCGGATGCGCTCGAAGAGCGGAGATGGTGCGGCCTCTCCTCCAGCCACTCGACGATATACTCATCCACGCCCATCGCCTGGCCGCTCCTGCCTATCCTGTCGCTCCCTCCCTCACCGCGGACCACGACACCACCCGTGTCGTCCACGTCCACGTGTGAACGTATGAGCTCGGCCACCTCCTCCGTATCGATGACGTTATGCCTGGATACGGCCTTCAATAGCGCGGCCGTTTTCCTGTCATCCCTGAGCCTGTCCACCTCCGTCTTGAGTCTCTCGACCTCGTCGGTTGCGGTCGCCCCCCTGGAGGCCTTGGAAAAGGCCCTCCTGTAAGCGTCATCGATAAGCGCCTGCACCCTCGTCTGCTGCTCCGACGTAAACTCCACCCTTGAGGACTCCGTATCCGGACCGTCGCCCCTGCTACCCGTTTTCAGTTCGTCAACCGTAGACATGGAAAATACCTCCTGCTTTTTATTCCCCCTTACCTGACCGAAAACCCCGGGGTAGGGTTAACGGCTCAGACGATACTCTTCCGATCGCCCGCCATAAAGCCTGAAAGTTTCCTCTTGTCCAGAAGACCCCTTACGACCAGAGAACAGACCTCGGCCTTTTCCTTCAACGGGAGTTTTTGCCAGTTCTCCGCCCCGTAAGAGCCGATGGTCTTCATGATGCACCTCCTCGCCTCTTCCCATATGCCGCGGGTCATGAGGAGAGCGGCCGGGAACTTGATATTGTGCTTCTTGCATATTGCCTCCGCCGTCTCGTTCGCCTTTGTCCGAAGGTACTTATTCGACATCTTTAACCTCCTCCTCCCGGTGGGTTGATGCGGCGGGGGCCGCGTCTATTTCCGCGTATATCCTCTTTATAAGTTCTTCGTCCAGCTTTGGCAGGACAGCGCCGGCGATAGCCTTCTCGATCTCTCTCCCGAAGGTCGCCGAGCCTACCCTCGCACTCTGGGCCTTAAACGCCTTCTCGAGGTCCCGGGTCAGGTCGCGTACGGAGAAGTCGTCAGGGTAGTCCACGACGCCGTCGAACTCACTATCCTGCCACCTCGCCCAGAGCTCCAGTATGCGGGTCTCAGCCTGCTCGATGTTGTCGGCCTTTTCGGCGAGCACGGCGTGGAGCTGCTGGTATTCGAGTTCGAGGGCCACCCCGCTCCGCGGCCGGGAAAAGTCCTCGGTGGCCTTGACCCCTCCCATCTTGGCTATCCTGTGTATCTCGGCTATGTCCTGCTTTATCCACTCCCGTATCTCGGAGAGCGAGCTATGGGGCGGCTCCAGCCAGTAGGGTTTCGAGTTCGGCTCCGAGGGATCGAACTGCAAGATATTCCTCGGCCCGAGTTCCCTCTCTTCCTCCCCGCCGCCGCGCGTGTACGGCATGGCAAGCATGGGGAAGGCGGTGTTCTCGATAATCTCCTTTGCGTCGGAGCAGAGGTAGTAGATGTTTTTATTGACGTCCGCTATGTCCTGGATGTCGGAGATGCCGAGCATCTTCATGCCGGACTGTTTATTGTAGAGGTTCACCACCGGGACCTGCCCGAGGCCGTGCTCATCGGCACCGAGGAGCCTTACCTCGTCCTCCACGACCTCCCATAGCTCCCAGCCCTGCCGCGTCCAGACGCGGTAGATGTCACGGGCCTCCCGTATCTTCACCATGTCGAGGATGGGCCTTCCGGAGGGAAGCCTCGTAAAGGACCAGTCAACGAGGTTCTCCGGCGTTACGAGTGCCGTGTAGGGACGTATGTCGTAGTCCACGGCCTCGGCACGGCTTAAGGTCGACACCATGGGCTTATCCACGACTATAGATACCCTGCCGTAGATGCTCGCGAACCTCTGCGCGTCGCGCATAAACTGCTGAAGGGTATTGCCGTCGAGGTCCGCATCCCTTAAGAAGGCGCCGAAGAGCGGGTCGCCGCTCAGGGTGCCGTAGTCCCTCCTGGCCGGCTTCCTGAACAGGTGGGAGACGAGGATATCCACTATGGGGCCGCAGTAGTTATAGTAGTAGCTCGTCTCCTTCCGGCGGTTATAGTTGGTGGTGCTCTCGAAGGGGTGCTGCATGAGGTAGTCGCCCTCCTTGTAGCTCTTGCCCCCCATGTACGAACGGAGAAAAAACCGCCATTCGTCTATGAGGTTTTCGTAATCCGGGTGTGTCGATTCGAGCTCTTCCTTGGTCATAGGGTCAACCTTCCGTAGTCCTCGTTAATTACGCGGCTACTTATAGAATTTTTTTTTAGGGTCCGGCCCTGCCGTCCTTAGCGGGAATTCATACTCTACGAAGTAGCCGAGCGCGTCGCTCGCGTGGGTCCTTTTGATATCCCTCTTGTCTACCTCCCCGATGCCCTCCCTCCAGACGACCGTCTCGAAGTCCGTCTTGAGATAGCTGCAGCGGGGATGATGGGTAAGCCTTACCTCTCCCTTTGTGTTCTTGAGCATGGAGTTGACCGCGTTTATTCTGTCCTTTACGGCCGGGTGAGATCTTCTGACCCTCTGGTCTTTAAGTCCGAGCTCGCCGAGGAGCGCGTAATCGCTCTTGCCGGTGGTGGACCTCGCCGCACCGGCCGGGTCCCCGTAGACGATAAGGCCGGGGCCGTGCTTGCCGTATCGCTTGAGCACCTCCTTGCCCATCTCGACCGTATTGGTGTTCCTAAGGGCTATCTCGTCGAAGACCCGTACCCTCCTGCCGTCGACCTGGCAGAGCTCCCACACGCAGGGGTCGACGTTAAAGTCGCAGCAGACGACAATTGGGTTCCCGGGGTTCAGTCTTATACTCTTATCCCTGTGGTTTTCGGAGCTGTAGGCGTAGTAGACGCGCCCCGTCGCCCCCTCAAACGACGCCTCGTACTCCTGCCTGAAGGTCCTCGGGTCAAGGTCCCTCCTGGCGGCCTCTATCTCCTCGGCCGGCAGTATGTCCTTCGAATGCCAGGTGTAGAAACCCCACTGGGTGCCGCCCTCCTCTCTGGCGTAGTCCGCGAGCTCTTTATAGTGGTTCAGCCCCTCGGGGACGCCTATGAACCAGCACCACCCCCCACGGTCGGAAAGCGCGGGCCGTATGTTCTCGGTCCATACCGTGGGCTTCATATTGGCGTACTCGTCGAGCACTCCCCCGTCCCACGGCGTGCCTTCTATCCTCTGGGGCTTGTCGAGCCCCACCACCCATAGCTCGCTCCCGAACTTCGTTACGATGCAGAGGTCGCTCTCATAGACGCGTTTTACCCAGCTTGCGGGAACGAGAGACTTTATATCCTTCCAGAATATCCTCTTGGCCTGGTCCCTCGTCGGCGCCGCCGCGAAGTATCTGGGGTCGCTCCAGCCTTTCTTAATCAGAAGGGATGTGATGAGCTTCCTCTTGGCCAGTTCTGTCTTACCCGAACGCCTCCCTGCCGGGACCACCTTGAAACGCCTATCCTCGCTCCAAAGCCTCGCCTGCTCCGGGTGGTACAGTAGCCTGTTCCATCTCTTTGGTAGTATCGGTCATCTCCTCGGGCTCAATATCAGCCCCCGTCTCAACGAGCCCCCATGCCTGCCTCTCCCCCTTTACTACGCTGGAGAGGGCGTCACCCGCGAGCTTGGCGAACTTAAGACCCTCCACCCCGGACTCCACGTCGGTTTTTTTGAGTACCGTATCCAGGTTCTTCTTTACCGACCCCCACATCCTCCGGTGGTCGTGGATGACGCTCCCCGGCCGTGCCGCGGAGCTCTTCGAACTGTCCCAGCCATCCTTCCTGGCCTTCTTCCGTATGGTGTCCGGGTGGCAGAGGTACTTTTTCGCTAACTCAGTAAGCGTGAACTTTTTTGCCCCGTAATCTCTTTTGATCCTCTTCCAATCTATTGCCACACGTAGACCCCCTGCTACACCGATTCCAGTCCATCATGGTCCGAACATACCCTCAAGGGGTAAAGGCTCAGATACGTCCTGCCGCACTGCCTGCATATCTCTGGCTCCCTCAAAAGCACCTTCTCTCTACCCCTCGGGTGGTACCTCAGCCAGTCCTCCAACTCACCCAACCGCGCGTAACGTGAGGAAATGAAGCTCATAGTCCACCTCCCTTTCGTTTTTTCCACAAAAAAAGAGACGTAACTCTCTGGATACGTCTCTCTTTCCGCTCTGGACACCCTATGGTGTTTTTTTTCTACCCCTGAAGCTATACCTGCCTGCTTTCATTCATAAAATATGCAATAATTATTCTACCCCACGGCCTTTTCCAGCAACCGGCCTACGGGTCTTTCGTCAGCCACCTGTGGCCGTTCCTCATGGCGGGTGCCCGCTCCCCTTCCTCTATAATCAGCTTAGCTCCGTTAGAGCCGTAGGCCCTGATCTCATCGAGGAGGTCGCCCATGGTCTGGTACTGCTTTACGGTCTTGTACTCGGTCCAGCCGATCTTACCGTTTTCAACGGTCTTAAATGGGGTCGGCACCCTTCTCCTCTTCCTGTGACCTTGAGTATGCGACCTTCCCTTCCGCCCTGTAGAGTATTTCATATGCCCTCGCGAGTGAGATTCTGTGGCTCTCGGCCACGGTTTTCATATGGGTATTCCAGTAGTGATACTCCACGAATACCGCCCTTTCTCTCGGGGTCAGGCCGGCAAGCGGCCAGAGGATATACCTAAGATCCACCCCCTCACTTTTCAGTCCTCCATAGAATGCATCCGGGTCTACTCTGGTGTGGTCCGTCAAGGCTGATTCCCTTCTGAAAACACGATTGTCCTCCGGTTGCGGCTCCTCCCTACTAACAGCCTATGTGCGTGTTACGCACCAAGATAGGATGCCTGAAAAAACCATTCGCGTGACCGAGCACTCTGACTGACTTTAGCGGGAAAAGATACAGAAAAGACCGAGGTATCAAAAAAATCGCCTAAAAACAGCAACTTAGTTTACTACATCTCCACCCGGATAAAGGGTGTGTTTTAATTTAACGCTAATAATTTACATCGTTCCCCGGCCATGAGCCCACCCCTCAATACTTGGTGTTTTACATGATACAAAACATGTATGTGCTTGTCAAGAACTTTTCCCGCCCCCCTCCAAACGGGAGTACGGAGCCCCTCGGGCAAAAAAAACCCCTCCCCAATTCGGGGAGGGGGGGGATAACAACCGCGCCTCAGTAGTAGTCTCTTTCCTGCAGCACAGTCTCGGTTATCCAGTATTCGTTGAACGGATAGTAGTCGTACACCTGGCCGTCCACTATCCAGAAAACGATCTCCTGGCCTTTAAGGCCGGATAACTCGATACCGCTGGGGTCCCTGATGAACACGCGGTACTCTATATGCACGTTGTAGCGGTCCTGACCCTCGATATGCTCGAACCGCATGAGGTCGGTCCTTACCAGACCCCTCTTTATAACGGCCCCATCCTCCACAACCATTCCCTGGACAAATTCCCTCTGGAGCCAGGGAACGATGGCTACCTCATAGACCGTGAACCTCTCTTGAGAGACAGGGTTTATGACCCTGGAGAGGTTATGCCACTCCTCGTCGGAAGCTTCCGCGACGTACCAAGGTGAGATGACAAGGAGAAAGAGCCCAAGCGCTGTAAATCTCTTAAGCATCTCGCCCACCCCCTTCCGTTTTATGGTCTAAATACTGCTTAGTACTGCACGAAAGACCTGACTGGAAGGGGGTTACATTAGTTATATTTTAGCACTGTTTTAACGGGATGTCAATGTGATTTTCATCATCTGGCAATACCGGTAAAAACGGAGGGGGGACAAAAGGTGTAACTACATATAATTAAAGCGCTTTTTCAAAGTCCATATCCACGCCAAGCTCGACCAGCTTTCCCCTCACATCCCCGAAAAACAGGATGTCCTTGGCCACGGCCTCCACGGGGACGAGCCCACCGTTGAAGAGCATCTCCACCTTCCCGCTCCTGGAGTCGAATAGGTCCTTATCCAGCCTTACGTCGGCGAGGTAGTCGGCCGGGGTGGTCCAGTCCGGCTTACGTCTTTCGTACTCCTCCTCCGTAGCGATCTTGAGGGTTATGTCCACGTTCTCACCCCCGTCCTTGGGGAAGGTGGTAATCTTGAAATCTTTCCCCTCCCCTACCTGGCCGTATACGCCGTAGCGGAAGTTGTAGAAGGCCGTGAGTGGGCCGTCGTAAAAGACCCCGGGTACCATTTCGAACTCCCCGCCCTTGCCCTTCCTCTCCTTACCCCTTTTCCACTTCTTCCACGTCATAAGGCCGTCTTCGTGGTCAAGGACGGTGCGGGTCCTTCTCGTTTTGCTGCCTATCTTGACGTTCTTTTCGAAGGTGACGGTTACGAACCTCTTCCCTCCGTCTACCTCGCGGAGACGCGCAGTGTAGACGTCCTCTCTCTCGCGGAGCCAGGCTATGAGGCCCGTGGTGTGGGCCTTGAGGGTGACGATATAGTCGCTACTTTCGGGGTCTTTGCTAAGCCTTATCTTTGCCTCGGCCACGTCGTCGAAGACCCAGAAGCCAACCCTATAGGTAAACTCTTCTCCGGCGAAGGCCTCTCCGATGGTAGCGCCTTCTTTCTTAAGGAAGAAGGCCGGCGCCGTAAGCACGGCCCGGGGCTTTAAAAGCCCGGGTAGGCTCAAGGCAAGAGTAAGAACCACAACGGTAAGGAAAAATCCCTTCCAGCTACGCATGGGTTAATTTTAAACAAAAACAGGGGTAAAAAGCAAGGGGGTATGCCTCTACGGCCCTATCCCGGCAAACAGCCGCTAGCCGCATACTCCCCCCCCAGCCCGAATAACAACCTGCCTTATACAGTATGGTGTTCCTTTTCTACCCCAAAAGTTATAATCCATTGTTTTAATTGGGGGAATAGGCCTGATTTATTCTACCCCTGGCGGGTGGAGGCGGTTCCCACCGCCAGCGGGGTTTGGTGATTATAGAGAAAAAAACGGGGGTAGGAAATCACGGCGCGGTTAGCCGGGATTTAAACGGAGAGGGGGCTGTGTCGTGGGGGTACTGGCACTGTACATCGGGAGGATAGGGTCACCATAGGGAACAGGTGAGGGTGTTCAGGCGGCTGGTCAAATGACTTGCATCCACACCCCTAATACCTTTAAACTTTACCGTATATATTTTCTCAAAGGGATTTTCTGTGATGATTGTAAATGGTTACAAATGTTTGTCAAATAGTGATCGCCATCTTTCCCAAGATTGCAAAAATGGTGCAGGTAGTCTCTCCGAACCTCTTCGATGTCGATATTATATTGGGAGCCATATTTTTCGTACAGGGAAGGCACCTTCATCATGTTGTTCCAAATGGGACTGCCAGGCAACGGCATAATAACGTTCCAATATGCGATCTGCCTCTCACAATAGTTCTCTATCTGCTTGGCCAGCGATATAGTTCTTTCTATGGATTTTTTTGATTCTCCTATCAAGCCCAGCACATATGCGTCGCACAACTTGATTCCAACTTCCCCAAGAATCTTTGCCGCTTTGACGATCCTTTCCTTGGTCATGGGCTTTCCGTTGAACCTCAAGACGCTCTCGTCCCCGGACTCAATTCCTACCAAGACAGCGTCAACGCCAAGTTCTCTCATCATTTCGGCGTTTTCCCTGTTGATGTCTCTTACGTCGGCATAGACCCTGAATTTAACATCCAAACTGCCAAACCTGTTGTATAGGTCCAGCAGGCTTCTCATCCAAGGCTTTCCTACCCAACTGTCGCTATCGTCGTATATGTAATTAATGTCGAATTCTCTATTCAGGTACTTATACTCTTCGTAAGCCTGGAGCGCAGACTTTTCTCTCAGTCCACGGTCGACACGGGCACAAAAACTGCAGCCCCTGTCGTCTATTCTACGCGGACAGCCCTTTTTCATATAGGCGTTTGTCGCCCGCACATCTTGCCTGCAACGGTCAGTATTTGTATCAGCGAAGTTCGAAATGTAGCGCTCCATGTCGATGCCCTTGAGCGTGCGGTCAGGCATAGGCAAGGAGGTCAGGTCCATAAGCACGGAGGGGCCGAAAACGATATCTTCCCCATTGCGGTAAGCGACGTTTGGAATACCGGCAAAATCACCGCTTCCCCCGTCAACTTTTTTCATGATATTAAGAAGAGCCCTTTCGCCATCACCAAGGACAACGGCATCAATGTCCGTGCTTCCTGTAAGAATCTGCCTCGCAAGCGGAGTTGCGGCTTGGCCGCCAACAACGACTGTTGCCCCTTTGTCCTTTGCCTCTCTGGCAACTTTGTCAAGAAGGTAGGCTGAAGTCGCATAGAAGCTTATTCCAACCATCGGGGCATCGATCTTATCGATAGCTTCTTGCAAGCTTATGATATTCGTATCGAGTATCTCTACATCGTAACCGAACTCTTTCAGGTATGTGCCGGGCCACAGAAGATTGAGCGGCACGGGCCAGCGGTCGTCCAAGAAGTCTTCCTTGGAAGCTACCAAGTTTACAAGCTGAACCTTAGTCATTATTAGTCTCCTTTGCTGTAGTTTGGCAACGCATCCTCATTAAAAGTAAATGTTGCAAAAAGCATTTGGAAAGCTATAGCCCCAGAAACAAATGCACCTACCTCGTTTTTATCTATTTGCATCAACGGAGCTATAAAATAAAAAGCTACAACTATGAATAAAGAAGCTGCAATTGGTATATCAAAATTATAATACGTTTTCAAAAGATCATTATTGTGGCTATTAGGGTTGATTGTTGCGATTGAATAGTCACAGTAAGCGAATAAAGCGCCGACCATGACAATGATTATATGATGACCCCAATGAATCCCCCGTATATTTAAATAAAAAGCACCTGCTAAGAGAGCAAATAAAAGCGGAAAGCCAAGGCCGATTTGAACTCTTTTTTTCCCACTAGAATCACCTGTAAATGCATGATAAAGCACGCCAGCATAATATTTAGTGTTTAAAATCAAAGTATAGATTATTCCTATCTGTAGCCATTTGTCCCATGGCGAAAAGTTGCTAAAAAATAAATCAAGAAGAATATAAACTACTACAAGGGGGAAAAGAACAATTATTGCACTTAATTTGAATCGATTAATGTTGTTTCCGTTCATAAAGCTTCCTGTCTAGGAATGAGAATTCAATGATTTTTTGTCTGAGTCAAAGATTGTAAACCTCATGTTTTATCCTCCAGTGGTTTCAATATCGCCAGAAGAAACCTTTGGAAGGCTCTTCCATAATGTCTTAAAAAGTCTTACCAGTTCTTTAGACATGCTCTTATTCCCCACATAAATAGTATCCTTGTAAGGTGGTTTGGCGGTGAACCACGGCATGTGTAGAAAAACCTTTGTATTTTCTACTTCAGTATGTTCAGCATCCAGTATGACAATCTGAAGCTTGCTTAATTTAACCGGACTAACCTTCCAAGTCAGCCTTTCCAGCGTTATGTCTTCATTCGCAACATTGTCCTTAAGATGCTCAAACTCTTCCCTTTGTGAATTATCAAAAATATACCGATAACTCTTTTTGTGTGAAATGTTTGCTAATATGGTGTCCTCCATAAAAAGCCCCGTATCTGGCACTAGGTCAGAGGTACATACCCAAACCTCATGCTGTGCTTCTCTCTCTTCTTGCTTTGCTTGATCCGAAGTTAATAATTTGGAGGCTCCACCTACTTGGCAATCATATAGCGCAAATGTTACTGTCTCAACCATGACTCTCAAGAGGTGATTTGCTTTACGCGCGACTTCGTTTTCAAATGAACCTCTGTTTCTCAATTCCTTATGTTCTTGAGTCAGAGTTTCCAGATCAGTTTTAGCTTCTTCCAAGGGGCCTGACCACTTTTTTTCTATTCTATGATGCATGATGGCATAAAGCCATATTCCCAGTATCAGGAGTCCAAAAAATGCGCCTCCCCCGATAAGTGCCCATGCACTGAATTCTTCGGGGAAAAACCAGTCAACTATTTTATCGAGGTACATAGCACCCAAAAATGCCACCACAGATACTACCGATGCAAATGTGATTTTTATAACCGAAGTGCTTGGTTTTTTATTATCTTGACTGTTCGTCATAATTTCACCAGCAGAAAGGATCACTCAGACATTCCGAGCCTGCCTCGTTCAGTGCCGAGGTCCTTGTCCCGAAACAAAACTCCGAATTAGAACAAACACCGCACATACCTTCCAGTCTGTTTGTCCCGTCAGGGCCAACCAAGTCTTGGAAAGATAGTTCCTTGTAATTCCTTTCCAGTATCGATGAAAGCGGCTCTTCAAACACATTGCCATCACCGCCCGGCATACCGGCATAAGGGGTAACCTGGCCATCAACGCGGACATAAGCCATGGTTAGCTGATAGTGCTTGCAATACTCTGAGGGGCCAAGAAGTAGAAGCTCTGGACGGCCTTCAATCTGGGCTCGAATCTCAAAGGCTTCTTTTATCTCCTGCACATTAAGGCTCGTATCAGGATCAACGTTTTTACCCCTCCCCGCCCTTACCATGGGATATAGCATTGTAGTTCCAAATCCCTTCTCGCTAATTGCCCATGATAGGGATCGGTCAATGGTCTTGAACGTAGGGCGAGAGAGAACCATATAAAGACTAATCTTGTCGGGATCAAAACCACAATTCAAAATATTGTCAATATTCTTTAGGGTCTGATCAAAGATTCTCCTGCTTTCTTCTACAGAAATTCTATTTAATTTAATAAAGGTCTCTTCATCTATGGTATCGAGATGAAGCATTATTCTGTCTACCGTAGGCCCGATTCTTTCCCAGAGTTCGGGAGCCAGAAGAGAGCCATTGGTAAAAAGTATATTTTCAAATCCAAAGGACTTTGAAACAGCAAGGACTTTATCGATTTCGGGATAAAGCGTTGGTTCTCCACCAAGCCAGGCAATAGATTTCATACCATATCTATAAGCATCCATTAAATTTTTTTGGACGATTTCAAACGGCAAATCAGGCTGTCGGCTCGCAAAACAAGAACTATTGTAGCAATAGTTGCATTCTCTATTGCAGCGATTGGTTAATTCGACTTCTAAAGAGTAAAAACGTTGATCCTTGAAAGCCTCGATTCTCTTATCCAAGTCGGAATACCTGTTAAGGTATGCTTCGAGCCTTTCCGTTGAGGTCTCTTTGTATTCTAAGAGATTAAGGTTCATGCCGCGCTTCCTTTATGGATAAGTTTCATGATGTCATTCTGAAGAGTAAAAAACTCGGTGCGATTTTTTACTTCGTGAGTTCTTTCTTTGCCGAAAGGAACAATAAATTCCTTAATAAGCCTTGCTGGTCTGGGCGAAAATACCGAAATCCTGTCACCTAAATAAACAGCTTCTTCCACATCATGGGTCACATAGACGACAGTCATTTTTTGTTCTGTTCGGACCTTCAGTATGAGATCCTGCATCTGCCACCTGGTTTGGGCATCCAGCGCACCAAAGGGTTCATCCATAAGTAAAAGTTCAGGCTCATTAGTCAATGTCCTTGCAATCGCAACCCGTTGCTTCATACCTCCTGAGAGGTCCTTGGGATAATATTTTTCAAAGCCTTGAAGCCCTACCAATGCGATATAATGGCTGACGCGCTCTTGATCTCTCTTTCCGTCAGCTTTGTTAATTTTTAGACCAAAACTGATGTTGTCTTCAACATTAAGCCAAGGAAAAGATGTAAATGACTGGAAAACCATACCCCTTTCCCTTGACGGGCTCTTAATCTCTTTTCCGTTCAGGCTGACTCTTCCCTGGCTTGGACTTTCAAGCCCAGCTATGATTCTCAAAAGAGTCGTTTTCCCGCACCCTGAAGGTCCAAGGATTACAAAGAACTCACCTTCAGAAACCAGGACATTTGTAGGTTTCAAAACTTCAAGTTCCTTGCCGTTAACTTGAAAAAATTTGGCTACATCAACTACCTCTAATTTCGCTTTATATGACACTGCGCTATCTCTCTACCCACGGGAAAAACAGTTTATGGCTTACGCGGAAAAGAACATCGCTCAGGATTCCCAGGATTCCTATAACTATGATTCCGGCAATTACTTTCGGAGTTTGAAGAAACCTCTGTGCGTGGATAATCATGGCTCCGATCCCGTTTTGAGCCGCCACCATCTCGACCACTACTATCATGGTCCAACCCACGCCAAGCATAATTCTGAGAGCATTCCAGATATCAGGGAGAGCGGCCGGAATGATCACCTTGTTTACCGTTTGTACTCTGCTCGCTCCCAATGTTAATGCCGTCTCAATCAGTTCTCTTCGGACATTGGCGGTAGCATCTGCCACAAGTAGGACCAAGTAGAAAAAAATCGATATAAAAACAACAATCACTTTTTCCAAAAAACCTATACCAAACCAGAGAATTACAAGAGGGATGAAGGCACTGGAGGGCATGTATCGAATGAAACTCATAAGCGGTATAATTATAGCATCGCAAACCCGAAAACTTCCGGCAAGAACTCCCAGGGGGACGGCCAGCACAGCAGATATAAAAAAACCAGTAAAAATTCTGCTCAGGCTTGCCAGAATATCGCCCAAAAAATCATGATTCTGAAAGAGAGAGAAGGTCTGTTTAAAAGTTTCTAAAGGGGAAGGAAGGAACAAAGGACGAACAATGCCGTAAAAAGTCAATAATACCCAGAACAATAAAATCAGAACAAAAGGAGACGTGGACAGGAGAATTTTCTTTTTACGACTCAGTTCTCCTTTAAAAGAGTACGCCATAACATACCTTTACTGGTAGAGTGCTTCTAAAAAACCGCTATCATAAGCCGTTTTTCCATCGGGAACTTTGGTTATGAAGCCCTCCTCTTGCCATATGGCTGCTGCAGCATTGAATGTTTCAAGGAACTTATTCTCTTTTCCACCGATTCCAAAAAAATCCAGATTCTCTTGATGGGAAGGAAACTTGATACCCTCCAACATGGCAGCCATTTCGTCTTTATCTATTCCCAGATTTCTACTCATAATTTCTATAGCTTCTTCCTTATTTTCCCTTAGGAACTTTAAAGCAGAGAACCATGCTCGAAGGATTTTCTTGACGTCCTCAGGGCGGTTTTTCGTAACGTCCTCATGAACGACATAAGTATCAGAGATAAGCCCCGGAACCTCTTTGCTTGTTAATAACACTTTGCCTTCAGGATTTTCATTGGCCTTGGAAAGCCAAGGCTCCCAGGTAACAGCTGCATCAACCTTGCCACCTACAAAAGCAGCACCTGCCTCTCCAGCCTCCATAAATTGGCTTTGAATATCTTCTGAACTCATTCCCTCTTTTTTCAGAAGATAGAGAAGAAAGAAATGAGATGGCGAGCCTTTTGAATAGGCAACGACTTTGCCCTTTAAATCTTTGATAGAAGCGATATTCTT
Source organism: Thermodesulfobacteriota bacterium (assembly GCA_036482575.1). Classification (NCBI taxonomy): domain Bacteria; kingdom Pseudomonadati; phylum Thermodesulfobacteriota; species Thermodesulfobacteriota bacterium. The sequence continues at coordinate 6,950 of JAZGJJ010000224.1, read as the reverse complement.
CTTTGCAACAAGGCCATCCCCACCGTACGAATCATCAATCTTCAATACTTGCACAGCGGGAAGTCCTTCTGCTAGGCCAATAGCAAATGAGTCCGTAGTTTCTACTGAACCTTCAAGCTTTCCTGAACTAAGGGCTCCTCTTCTGGCTCCAAAATCTTCTATTCTTACCAATTCTACAGTAATACCTTCCCTTTCAAAAAAACCTTTTTCCTGGGCAATGTACCACGGACCAAAACCTACCCAAGTAACAATCGCCATTCTAAAAGGTTTTCTTTCTAGTTTCTTCTCACACCCAGCCGTAAAGACTATCAAAGAAGTCACAATAGCGATGACTGCGAGAATCGTCTTTGACCTATAAACGGACCTTATCATTTTTCCCTCCAGAATTCAGTCTAACCTGCAATCCAGCCTTTGAGCATAGTTACTCATCTCAAAAGCCTTCGAAATTATACATTTTTCGTTCTGTCAAGGCAATCTTTTTATAGCACAAGTCGGGCCAGAAAAAAAGCCCCTTGTAGCCTCAGGAATATATCCTTTTACGGCAAAATAGCCCCTTACGGCAAAATAGCCCCAATCTTTATCTCCTTAGGCTCTTCCTTTTTCGCACACACACCCCAACCGAAATCCCCACTACTCCGGCACCACGTCCTCCGCCCGCTCGATGGTTCTCATGTCGAGCAGGAAGCGTTCCTTGCTCACGCGGCCGAGTATCGGGGGGTCGTTCGATAGGAACTTTTTGAAGATCTCCTCGGGCTTCATGGTGGAGCGGGTTACGACCAGAACCTTCGTCGGCAGACTATGACCAGGTAGCGAGCCGCTACCTACGACCGACTCGCCGTCGGCCAGCTCCACGGTATATCCCTCCCCGAGTTTCTCTTGAAGTAATCGCTTAGCTTTCTTTGCCACCGCCTCTATCTCTTCAAGCGGCCTGCTCAAAAACCTAAGCGTCGGAAGGGTCTCGGAGAGCTTTTCCGGCTCGAGGTAGAGCCTGAGCGTCGCGTCAAGTGCCGCGAGGGTGAGCTTATCCGGCCTCAGGGCCCTCTTAAGCGGGTTCTTATTTATCCTCTCCACGAAAGTCTTCCTGCCCACGATAAGCCCGGCCTGGGGCCCCCCGAGGAGCTTATCCCCGCTGAAGGTAACGACGTCCGCCCCCGCGGCCACGCTCTCGCTTACTATAGGCTCCTTCTTTATTCCGAATACTGAAAGGTCCACAAGAGAGCCGCTCCCTAAATCTTCGACCACCGGGATATTGCGCTCGCGCCCTATCTCGACAAGCTCGGCGAGCCCGACCTCGGAGGTAAAGCCCACGACCTCGTAGTTACTGGTATGGGCCTTAAGAATAAGCGCCGTGTCTTCGGTTATGGCCGAGGCGTAGTCGAGCGGGTGGGTCCTGTTTGTGGTGCCGACCTCCTTAAGGCGGCACCCGCTCTTCTCTATAATCTCCGGCAGCCGGAACGAGCCGCCTATCTCCACGAGCTCGCCCCTGGAAATTATGACCTCCCTCCCCTCGGCGAGAGTATTCAGAACGAGCAGCACGGCCGCGGCGTTATTATTAACCACGGAAGCGGCTCCGGCCGAAGTGAGGGCGCTTAAGACCCCCTCCACATGGTTGTCCCTGTGCCCTCGCTTACCCGTGGCGACGTCGAACTCAAGATCGACGGTGCCGGTGGCCGCGAGTTCGAGCGCACGGACGGCCTCCGGGCCGAGGACCGCCCTCCCGAGGTTCGTATGAAGCACCGTGCCCGAGGCGTTTATGACGCGCACCACCGAGGGCTTTAGCGCCGCCTCTATCCATTCGGCCGTGGCCGGGAGGACCTCTTCGGGCGAAAACTCACTCCTCCTGCCGGAGATTATCTCCGCCCTCACCCCGTCGAGCACCGCCCTTACCCCGGCGGTTATAAGGGATAAGGAGTGGCGCTTAAGAGCGTCTTTCATCCCCTCGCCCCTCAAGACCTCGTCCACCGAGGGCAGTCCCCTTAAAAGCTCCTTCTTCATGGTTTAAAATCTACCACAACGTAAAATCCCAGGCAAGGTATATAGTTATCGGTTGTCAGTTACCAGTTGTCGGTGAAAGGCGAAAACCCCGATAACCGGAAACCGATAACTGATAACAGCTCCAGCGTCACGCTGGCTTTGATTTATCGTCCGGGTTATGGCATAATATCGGCATGCGTATACTAAAGCTCATACTCCTGCCGCTTGCGCTTGTCGCTTTACTTGGTGCCTGCTCAAACGAAGAGCCCAAGGGGGCCTCTACCAAGGAAGTGGTCGACAACTACGTCGACACCCTGGTCACGGCTCCCAAGAAGGCACAGAAAGTGGTCGATAAGACCGTCGACAGGCTCAAGGAGCAGGAAAAACTGCAGAAAGAAATGTTCGAGGAGATGAACAGGTAAGCCCTCCTCCCCCTCCCCTCCTAACGGGCTAACGAGGCCAACGGGGTCAACAGGACCGGCTGGGACGGGGCTCGTGTTCGCCCACATCCTCCCGGATATATGAAAAAACCCAACGGAAAAAAGGCCGGCAAAGCTGACATAGGTGGACTCATCTCCATTATGGAACGCCTTCGCGGTCCTCATGGCTGCCCCTGGGACAGGGAGCAGACCCTCGAGAGCCTCACGCCCTTTATAACCGAAGAGGCCTACGAGGTGGTGGCGGCCATCGACTCGGGCTCCCCGGAGGCCGTAAAGGAAGAGCTCGGAGACCTCCTCTTCCAGGTAGTATTCGCCTCACAGATCGCAAAGGAAAAAGGGGAGTTCGATATGGGCGAGGTCATAGAGGCGTCCGTGGAAAAGATGGTCCGGCGCCATCCTCACGTATTCGGGGACGTCAAGGCGGATACCTCGGAAGAAGTATTGAAGCACTGGGCGGAGATAAAGGCGCAGGAGAAGATGGAGAGAAAAGAGAAGGCCGGGCACCTCGCGGACGTCCCCGAGGCCTTTCCCGCGCTGCTTCGGGCGCACAAGGTGAGTGCCCGGGCCGCAAAGGTGGGCTTTGACTGGAAGGACATAGACGGGGTGCTCGAAAAGGTATCCGAAGAGCTCGATGAGTTCCGGGCGGCGCTCAAAGAAAAGGACTCGAAAGCCATCGAGGATGAACTCGGCGACCTGCTCTTCGCCATCGTGAACGCCGGCAGGTTCGTTGAAGTAAATCCCGAAGAGGCGTTAAGGAAAACCATCGGAAGGTTCATAAACCGCTTTCACTATATTGAGAAAGAGTTGGAAGAAAAGGGGGAAGAGCTCTCGTCTACTCCTCTTCGGGAGATGGAGAGACTATGGGGCGAGGCGAAGAAGAGGGAAAAAAAATAGCAATTACAGTGCTATTAAAACGCTTTCGCAAGGCTCTGTGGATAAGCTGTTGAAAAGCCCTCGGATGCAATAAACCGAGAAACCGTGCCTTAAAGGACTGCCGCTGATTGCATAAATTTTAATCACCACTTTCTTCATATATATCAAGCAGTTACTACGGTTCCGGGGATTTATCATTTGAGACTTTTTTCTCTCCTTTTTTGCCGACCTTTTCCTCGATAATCCCCTTTAAAAACGACACCTCAGGAGATTTGAAGGCCATGGATATGACGACATAGATAACTATCCCCGCCCCCACGCATCCGAAAAGAACAACGGCCTTAAGCGCCGTCCCCAGTGTCTGCCAGTCCAGCGTAACTATAACGGCTAATATCAATCCGCCCATTACCGCGGAGGCAATGGTGTTCCTTATCGCGGAGGTAAGTACCGCCATGCCGCCGAGGTTGCCGAACCTGCGCTTCAGTATCACCACGAGCAGGCCGAGGTTCAGGGCCGCCGCGAGGGAGGTGGCAAGCGCGAGCCCCCCGTGCTTCAGAGGGCCTATAAGGAGAAAACACATCACTATGTTAAAGAGGAAGCAGACCAGCGCCACCCGGACCGGTGTGGCGGTATCCTTAAGCGAGTAGAATACCGACACGAGTATACGGGAAGAGGCGACAGGAACGAGCCCCAGCGCATAGAAGTAGAGGGCAAAGGCGGTGCCCGCGGAGGCCTCGCCGCCGAACTCCCCTCTCATGAAGAGTACCTCGATTATGGGCAGGCTGAGGATGAAGAGTCCGAAGGTGGCGGGTATCATAACGAAATTCATCATCCTGAGCGAGAACGACAGCGAGTCCCTGAAGGATGTAAAGTCCTGCTTTTCGACGTACTCCGACAGGCTCGGGAGGACCGCGGTGGCGATTGCCACGCCAAAGACACCGAGCGGAAGCTCCATCAGCCTGGAGGCATAGAAGAGGTAGGAGATGCTCCCCTCGCCAAGACCCGAGGCGAACCTCATGGTAACGAATATGTTGAGCTGATAGACCCCTACCCCCAGGAGCGCCGGCCCCATGAGCAGGAAGATCTTTTTTATGGCCGGGTCGCTTAAGCCCGCGGGGCTCATGACCAGCCTCGGCGCCATGCCGTACTTACGCAGATACGGGAGTTGCATGAAGAACTGCAGCGCACCACCGACCAGCACTCCCGCCGCGAGCGCGTATACCGGCTCCTTCAGGAGCGGGACGAGGGCCACCGCTGAAAAGATAACCGAGATGTTGAACATGACCGGAGAGAGGGCCGGGGCCGTAAAGTGCTTCATGGAGTTCAGCACCCCCATGGCTATCGCCATGAGGCCGATGAAGACCATATAGGGGAACATGAGCCGGGTGAGGGTGACCGTAAGCTCGAACTTGCCCGGGACCTCGGCGAAGCCCGGCGCCATGAGCCAGACAAGGGTATCGGAGAAGAGCACCCCCAAGAGCGCCAGGATCACGAGTATCACGAAGAACAGGGTAAAGACCCTTGAGACGAGTTCCCTGGCCTCGGCCCTGGTGCGGCTCCTGAGCTCTCCCGTGAATATCGGTATGAAAGATGAGGTAAGGGCCCCCTCCCCCACGAGCCTCCTCAAGAGGTTGGAGACCCTGAAGGCCACGAAGAAGCTGTCGGCGTGCATCCCCGCGCCGAAGATGTACGCTATGACCGCGTCCCTCATGTAGCCGAGGATACGGCTTAAAAGCGTCAAAAGGCCGATTATCGAGGCGGGCCCGGTTATATTTCCCTTATCTTTCACGGCAAAAGGCTTGACAACTCCGGCTAAAAACCATATGATACCTCATTATAAATTGACAGATGGAGGCATAGATTTGGCAAACCACCGTTCCGCAATAAAGAGGCACAAACAGAGCGAGAAGAGAAGGCTCCGTAACACGTCGATCAAGTCCGGCATAAAGACCGCCGTGAAGACGGTAAGGACGGCCGTAAAGGAAGGGAACGCCGAGGAGGCGAAGACCCGCCTTGCGAAGGCCGCCTGCATGCTTGACCGTGCGGTCTCCAAGGGAGTCCTTCACAGGAACAACGCCTCTCGCAAGGTATCCCGCCTTACGACCGCGGTAAACGCCGTAGGCGCAAAGTAGTATCCGCCCTACCACCACCCCGCTCTCACCCACAACCGGCATCCCGGAGTACGAGCCGGGGTCCCGGAGTACGGCAGGCTTAGACCGTAAATGCCGCATAAGGGCGCCGGGAGGGGGGGTCAACTCCCCCGAGGCGAGCAGAGCTCTATTACAAGCCCCGACATCACAAGGCCCCTGGGCAGAGGACTGCTCTTTATGGTGAGGTCCGTTGCCGAAACCCTGGCGTGCGCCCGCAGGAGCTCGCTCTCGGTAAAACGGCCGCAGCTTTCGAGGTACCCTCTGAAGTAAGTCGGGAATATACCCATGGTGGACTGTAACTTAGCCTGCGGGACGCCTTTACGCAGAAGCGTTTTAATCTTAAGCAGTATCCTGAACTGGCGCGCGATGGCGCCAAGTACGTTCACCGGTTGTTCGGAGGATAGTTTGCCGAGTATCTTCAGGGCCGCGGTGGCGTCCTTCCTGCCTATCGCGTCCGCAAGTCCGAAGACCGTCTCTTCCCTTACGTCTATCCCGCAGCCCTCGACATCGGGCAGGTCGACCGTATCGCGCGACCCGGCAAAGATTATCACCTTGTCGAGCTCGCTTTTTATCTCCCTCAACCCCGGCCCCGCTATCTCAACGAGCCTTTTTGCCGCCTCCGGGGTTATCCGTTTTCCCTCGCCGGCCGCCTCCCTCTTGACCCAGCCGGGAAGCTCCCCCGCCCTCATGCGGCTGCAACTCCTGGTCCAGCCCTTTTCAGCCAGATACTTGAAGAGCTTGGACCTCTTATCGACCTTCTTGGTGTTGGCTATAAGGACAAGACAGGTGGTCGGTGAGGGGTCCCCGGCGTATTCGAGGAATAACTTCTCCCGGTCCGCCTTGAGGGCGTTAGCGTCCCTCACGACGACGACCCTCAGCGGAGAGAAGGCCGGCAGCGTCATGGCTGCCGTTATGACCTCCTCAGGCGCAAGGGTTTTGCCCCAGTAGAGGTGGTAGTTGAGCGCGTCGAACCCTCCCTCCGGAGGGAACGCCCCGGCCTTTATCTCCGAGATGGCCTCCTCGATGAGATAGTCCTCCTCGCCGTAGAGATAAAGGAGTGGGGTCGGGGATTTTCTTTTATCGGGACTCATACCGGGCTTAACTATAAGTAATATAAATTTCCTTTTAAGTCAAGGGGTTATATGGCCACGGAGAGCGCCATGAAGATAAAAAACCTGTTTACATAAAGGGTGCGTCCTGATATTTTTAGAGGAATGGGCGAAAAAACGGATAAGATGCCCCCGGGGATATGGCTCGTCCCGGGCTCGCTGGTAGTTATAGCCGCAGCGGCGCTCCTTATCTACTCGAACACCTTCCACTACGAGTTCCAGTTCGACGATACGCTCCATATAGGAGAGAGCCGGAAAACCGGAGAGCTTTCCAACTTCTGGCCCCCGTCGGGCACGAGGTATGTCGGTTTTTTATCTTTCGCGCTGAACTACCGGTTCGGCGGGCTGGACGTCTTCGGCTACCACCTGGTAAACCTCGCGATCCATATAACAAACGGACTCCT
>JAZGJJ010000223.1 GCA_036482575.1 Thermodesulfobacteriota bacterium | reverse complement strand
GTTCAAGACCTTCTTCATCTCGTCCAGGGGCACGCACTTGGGGAGGTCGCGCTTGTTGTACTGTATAACGAAGGGCAGATTCTCCAACTCGTAGCCCTGCTCCTGGAGGTTGACTTTCATGTTATCGAAGCTCTCGATATTGGCGTCCATACGCTCGACCTGGGAGTCCGCAACGAAGATTATCCCGTCGACCCCCTTCAGGATGAGCTTACGGGAAGCGTCATAAAATATCTGCCCCGGCACGGTATAGAGGTGGAATCGGGTTTTAAAGCCCTTTATCTCGCCGAGGGCAAGCGGCAGGAAGTCGAAGAAGAGCGTTCTCTCGGTCTCGGTGGCGAGCGAGATCATCTTGCCCTTTGTCTCGGGCCTGGTCTTGCCGTAGATGTGCTGCAGGTTCGTGGTCTTTCCGCAAAGACCCGGACCGTAATAGACTATCTTACAGTTTATCTCTCTTGCCGAGTAGTTTATAAAAGACATTCGTTTTCAGTTCTTTCCTCTCTGAGTTCCGCGGCCCGGACAAAAAAAGAGTTTCTTCGCGGTGGCCGGCCGTGGCCCGCTACTGGAAGAGACCCTCTATATCGTCGTCGGTTATCTCCTCGAGCAGGTTATCCTGCGCATCTCCGCTGTCCATCCGCTTGAGCACCTTGTCTATGGACTTGACGAGCTCGGCGTCCGCCTTTTTGGCCCTTAGCCTCACGAGCCCGAGCGAGGAGCGGTTGTCGAATATAATGACCAGTATGACCCTCTGGGCTATGATGGAAATGTGTATGTTGTCCTTCTCCCCCTCGTGGAAAAGTATGGAGAACTCCTGCTCGCCCACGAGTTTGGCGAGCCCACCGGTGGCGGCTATGTTGCCGGCGGTAAGGGAGGCCAGCGAGGTGGAGTCTATGGCTTCGGTCTCTCCACTCGAGGCTATGAGCTGCCCGTCCTTATCGACGAGGTAGATGCTCTTGGCGTTCGCCTCCTTAACGAGCTTTTCGATTATGGCGGTGATCTCCTTGAGTTCTTCCTCGAACATCACCAGTGAAGCCTGTGCCATGATAAGACCCCCCGTTTTTTCAGTAAACTCTCTTGCCGTCCATCTCCAGGAGTCTTTCCCACTCCAGGTCTATCGTCTTCTGCATCTTTTCGATTATCTCGTCCCCGCCCGGCTTGAAGAGGTGCTTGAAACGCCCCTGGGGCTTGAGCCAATCCTCTACGGGCTTTTTCTCTTTTGGCTTATAGTTTACCTTCAGCACGCCGTCGGCGACCTCGTATAGCGGCCAGTAGCAGGTATCGACCGATAGCTTTGCGAAGCCTATCGAGTCCTCGGGTTTGGTGTACCACCCGAGAGGGCACGGCGACATCACGTTCATGAAGGTCGGCCCCTCCGTCTGAAAGGCCTTCTCGGCCTTCCTGGCGAGGTCCTTCCAGAGGTGCGGGGAGGCCTGCGCGGCGTAGGGCACCCTGTGGGCCACGACTATCCTGGTCAGGTCCTTCCTCCACTCCTGCTTCCCGGGGATCACCGTTCCCGCCGGCGAGGTGGTCGTCGCCGAGCCGAACGGCGTGGCGCTCGAGCGCTGGATGCCGGTATTCATGTAAGCGCCGTTATCGTAACATATATACAGGAAGTTGTGGCCTCTTTCAAGTGCTCCGGAAAGTGCCTGCAGACCTATGTCGTAGGTGCCCCCGTCGCCTCCGAAGGCGACGAACTTCACGTCTCCCTTCATCTTCCCCTTCCTCTTGAAGGCCTTGTACGCGCTCTCCACCCCGCTTATGGTGGCCGCCGCGTTCTCGAACGCCGAGTGTATCCAGGGCACACGCCATGAGGTGTAGGGATAGATGGTGGTGCCCACTTCGAGGCACCCCGTGGCCGTGGTCGCCACTACCGGCGCGCCGGCCGAGCGGAGCACGAGCCTCACTATGGGAGGTATGCCGCAGCCCGAGCAGAGCCTGTGCCCTCCGGTAAAGAGCTCTTCTTTCGATGCCAGTTCTTTAAGTGTAGCCATTTATCAGACTCCGATATATTTAGTGAGGGCGTCCACCTTGCCCGTCTCCGCGACCTTGAAGAGATCCTCTATCACCGCTGCCGCGTCCTTCACTTTAAAGTCCCTTCCGCCGAGCCCGAAGATGCGGCCCACCACGGGCGGTTTTTCCGGAAGCTCGTAAAGAGCGGAGCGAACGTCGGTAAAGATCGGCCCTCCGAAGCCGCTCATCGAGTCGGCCCTGTCGAGCACGCAGACGGCCTTGACCCCCTTGAGCGCTTCTCGTATCTCCTCATGCGGGAAGGGCCTGTAGAGTCTCGGCTTAAGGAGCCCCGCCTTCATCCCTTTCCTCCTCAGCTCGTCTACGGCCACCTTCGTGGTGCCGGCGGCCGAGTTCAAGACCACCACGGCCACATCCGCGTCGTCGAGCCTGTACTCCTCCATAAGGCCGTAGGTGCGTCCGGTGAGCTCGCCGAACTCCTTACCGACCTGGACGACCACGTCCTTTGCGCGCGCTATGGCGCGAGACTGCTCGTGCTTCAGGTCCATGTAGGTGTCGGGAAGCGTCATGGCCCCGTAGGTTACGGGGTTCTCTATGTCGAGAAGCGAGTGCTTCGGGCTGTACTCTCCTATGAACTCCTTGACCTTGCTGTCCTCGATGAGGAAGAGGCTCTCTATGGCATGGCTCGTTATGAAGCCGTCGAGGCAGACCATGGCGGGGGTGAGGACGGTTTCGTGCTCGGCGATGCGCACGGCCTGGAAGATGTTGTCGTAGGCCTCCTGCACGGTCTCGGAGTAAAGCTGTATCCAGCCCGAGTCCCTCGCGCCCATAGAGTCGGAGTGGTCGCAGTGTATGTTTATGGGGGCGGATAGGGCCCTGTTGACCGTGGCCATCACGACCGGGAACCTGAGGCCCGAGGCGATGTAGAGCATCTCCCACATAAGGGCGAGCCCCTGGGAGCTCGTTGCGGTCATGACCCTCGCACCCGCGGCCGCGGCCCCGATGCACGCGCTCATGGCCGAGTGCTCGCTCTCGACCGTGACGAACTCGGTCGATACCTCGCCGTCCGCCGCGTAGCCGGAAAACTCCTCCACCACCTGTGTCGAGGGGGTTATCGGATATGCCGCGCAGACGTCCGGGTCGATCTGCTTCATGGCGTAGGCCACGGCCGAGTTACCGGTATAAGCCACCGCCTTCGTCGCGGCCTTGACAATCGACATCTAAGAGACCTCCTCTTCCATATCTATCGCCTTTATCTTGTCCGGGCACTCAACGGCGCATATGCCGCAGCCCTTGCAGTGCTCCATGTCGAAGCCCACCATCTTCCCGTCCTCCACTATAACGGCCGAGTCCGGGCACATGACCCAGCAGATAAGGCAGTTCGTACACTTCTCCCCGTCGAGGACGGGTTTCAGCTTCCGCCAATCGCCGGTGAAGTAGTCGTCGGCCGAGCCGGCCTTCTCTATAACGCCGCCGAGCGGCATTTTTTTGGCGCTATCCGCCATCCTACTCTCCTTTTACCTCGTCAAAACCCTTTTGTATGGCACAGACGTTGCCGTCTATGACCTTGGGGCTGAACTTCTTCGCGTAGTTTTCCTTGAAGTTGCTTATGAGCGCTTCGATATTCACAATCGAGGTGGCCTTCGCAAGCGCTCCGAGCATCGGGGTGTTCGGCATATGCCTTCCGATGGTCTCCATCGATATCTTCGAGCCGTCGACGGTGAATACCTTCGCCCCACTGCCGTTGAGATCAAGCTCCTTACGCATCTCGGCCGGGCTCTTCTTGGTATTCACTATAAAGACCGCGTCGTCCGGGGTACCGTCGGTCACCCCGCCTGAGGTCTCCATGCCGCCGGAGAGGTCCATGCCGATAAGGGTCGGGTCCACTATAAGGACTATCTTCGGCTCGGTTACCTGGCAGTGCATCCTTATGGGTTCGTCCGAGATCCTGTTATAGGCCCTTACGGGCGCGCCCATCCTCTCGGGTCCGAACTCGGGAAAGGCCTGGACGTGCTTGCCTTCAAAGAGCGCGGTCTCCCCGAGGACCTTCGCGGCCGTTACGACCCCCTGCTGAGCCCTGCCGTGCCATCTTACCTCAATGTAGCTTTCCATGAAAGACCTTTCTCGTTAAAGTTCCTTCCTGCCCTCCATAGCCCTTCCGAGTGTTGAGGGGTCCATGTACTCTATATAGCTCCCGACCGGCACGCCGGAGGCGAGACGGGTGAGCTTGGCTCCGTATTGTTTCAGGAGCTTCATGAGGTATACGGCCGTGGCCTCCCCCTCGGCATCGAAGGAGGTGGCCAGTATAACCTCTTTTACGCCGCCGCCGTCTACCCTCTTAAGGAGTTCCTTGATCCTTATCTCGTCGGGCCCTATCCCCTTAAGCGGCGCGAGCGAGCCGTGGAGGATATGGTACCTTCCCATGTAGGAGCCGACCGACTCGAGGGCGGCCATGTCCTTGTAGTCCCCGACCACGCAGACCGTCGAGGGGTCCCTCGCGTTGTCGGCGCATATCGGGCATGGGTCCCGCTCGGAAAACGACATACATTCGGAGCAGAGCCCCACGCTTTGCTTAACCTCGGTAAGCGCCTTCGCGAGCTCTTCGGCGCAGCCCCCCTCGCCCCCCTTTGCGTTAAGTACGTAAAGCGCGAGCCTTGAAGCCGTCTTCTCTCCTATGCCCGGAAGCCTTGAAAACGCCTCGACAAGCCTCTTAATTGGCTCCGCGTATTGCATATAGCCAGGGTCCCATACCTTCTTTCCGGCTCCAGTTAAAAGAGCCCCGGTATGTCCAGCCCGAGCCCTCCCGTAAGCTTACCCATCTCCTCGGAGGCCATCTCCTTGGAGCGCTTCATGGCCTCGCCGACGGCGGCGACCACCAGGTCCTCGAGCATCTCGACGTCATCCGGGTTGACGACCGACGGGTCTATCTTTAAGGAGACGAGCTGCATACCGCCGGTGACCGTCGCGGTGACCATGCCGCCTCCGGCCGAGGCCTCGCAGGTCTTCTCGGCGAGCTCTTTCTGCACCTCGCCCATCCGCTCCTGCATCTTCCGGGCCTGCTTCATTATATTCCCTAAACCCTTAGACATTGGTCCTCCTCCGGTCCTCTACTACCCTGCCCCCGAATATACGCTTCGCATCGTTAAGGAGCGTATCATCGGGAGTGGGGGGGGCGGCCCCCTCGCTTTCCTTCCGAACGGCCCCCTCCTTTTTTATTTTCACCGGGACCCTCTTTTTAAAGTATTCGCTCGCAATACTCTCCAGGAGGTCCTTCTTTACCAGAAGGAACCCCGGCTCACCGATGACATTAATGGTAAGGCCCGTGGGGCTCAAGGATACGGCTGCGGATTCCAGGGATTTAAAAAGGCGCGGGTTCCTCTGCCTTATATGCTCCATGAATCCCGAGGTAGAGGTTCCGGGCCCCTCGGAGCTCCGAGGCCCCTCCACCCCCACCCCCTCTTCTTTCCCGGCCTTCCGCGCTCTGCCCGCATCCTTACTCCGGCCTTCCGCCGGTCCGCTTTTCCGTACGGCCCCCTCGGCGACCGCCTTCGTCTCCGCCCCCTTCCCCCCCTCCCCCTCCGCCACGTGTGCCGTGCGTGCACTGCGCGCGCCGTGCCCCTCAGCGGCCCCAACCTTTTGCTTCAAGAGCTCAAGCCTTGAAATAAGCTCCGGGACGGACTCGACATCCTCGATGTGGACGGCCCTTAAGAGCGCCATCTCGAAGGAGAACCTCGGGGAGGTACTCCTTGCCACCTCCTCGTAGCCCCGGGTTAAGACGGTGAATATCATCTGGAGCCTGTCGAGACCGATAAGACCCGAAAGCTCCTCAAGGCGGTTCGCTTCACTCTCCGGGAGTTCCAGCAGGCCCGCTCCGCCGCCCTCTCCCGTGACCTTTAGTACCGTAAGGTCCCTTACCTGTTCGAGCAGGTCGGCTGCGGCCTTCTTCAAATCATACCCAAAATTATATATCTTTTCAACAATATTCAGGCACTTTTTGCCGTCCTTCTTAATTACCGCCTCGGTGAGTTCCATAAGGACCGACCTGTCCATGAGCCCCAGGGCCCCGGCCACCGCCTTTTCGTTGATCCCCTCCGTCCCGGCAAAGGCTATGACCTGGTCGAGCAGGCTCTGGGCATCCCGGAGGCTCCCCTCGGCCTCCCTGGTAAGGGAGAAAAGGGCTTCTTCCTCTATCTTTATCCCCTCTTCGGAGGCTATCCGCTTGAGCCGGTCATGTATCTCCCCGAACGCGATACGCCTGAAGTCGAACCTCTGGCACCTGGAGTGTATGGTGGACGGGATCTTATGGGGCTCGGTGGTGGCGAATATGAATATGACGTGCGGGGGCGGCTCCTCGAGGG
>JAZGJJ010000222.1 GCA_036482575.1 Thermodesulfobacteriota bacterium | reverse complement strand
GGTCCCGAAGCCGTACGCCCCGGAGCCGTCCTTTTTTACCCTGAGCCACCAGCCCTCGGACGTCCTCATGACGATCGCCCCGCACTCTTCGACGGAGGGTATTTGCTCCGAGGCCGCAGGGGCCGGCAAGGCTAAGGCAAAAAACACCGATACCACGAGGAGCAGCCCTTTCATTTACGTTTTTCCCTTCCGGCGCTTAACTTCACCGGTGAGCAATGTCCACCCTACAACGCTGTAGCAGGTCCCGAAACAATTATTTGCTCCCAATAGCTTGAGCTAACAGCTGTTCCGAACAGGCATTCCCGGCCTCTACGAGCATCTCTTTCAGACGTTTGCCGCCGTTGGCCTGCAACTCCTCGAACGTTGGGCTGGTCGTGGGATCGTCCCCTACCACCTTGCAACCGCCTTGCCATACGATTTTGGAATCTTCTATGCGTATCAATCTCGCACGAGCTTGATACGCAAGGCGATAATGAGACCAATCCGTCGGATAGTAGAATAGAAGCAACCGTGTAGTCTTGAAATCGACAACCATTCCCGTTTCGAAGGACGCCTTAAGATCATCAACCCTATCGCTATCTTGAACATCTGAAACAGTCCGGAAATTACCTGCTCGAAGCTGCCGGGTTAAGCCGGAAAGAAACTGATTCTTTATCACCACTGCCGGGTCTTGGAGAGAATACGCCTCCCACATCTTCTCTCCACCACTCTTTCCTGCCTCTATGTTTAACAAGGCTCCCATAGCACCGCCGCCAAGTATGGCGGTCTTACCGGGCGTTCTCGCTTCGAACCTGGCTCGCGGGTAATGAACCGCCCATAAAACGGCGGCATTTTTTACCTGATCGATTTCATCGCTTTTTAGCGGTCGGCCTGTGGTGGCGCAACCGTAACATAAGAAGGAGACTGTTACCACAAGTAGTGCATGGCCCGTGAAGCCGAATGCAGCCGCTTTCCTTCTCCTGCAGACCTGCATGTTTACGAGTGACATTGCCACCTCCCTGTCCCAGCGTGGAAACACACCGAGACGTTATGGAACCACCGGTACCTTGAGAAGCAACCCTTTCATTTGCGTTCTTACGTTTGGAGGCCTTTCCCCACAAGGTCCCTCAGCGCCGGATGGTAGGGGCCCGCGACTATACTCTTCTCCAGGTCTTCGGTGGGCTGCAACCCGACCCGTATGACCTTTATGCCCGTACGCTCGAAAACCCCCATCGCCTCGCTTAAGACCCCGACCATCTCATCGAGCGGCCAGGGCGTGTACTCCCCCCTCTTATATATATCATAAAGCGGGGTGTCCTTCATAACGAGCGCGGGGTAGAGCCTCACGAAGTCGGGTTTTAACGCCGCAGCCTTACGGGCGGTATCGACTATGGAGTCAACCGTGTCGCCGGGAAGGCCTGGCATGAGCTGAAGCCCGACGCTCAGGCCCGCTTCCCTCAAGAGCCCGACGGCGCGGACCGTGTCACCGGCCGAATGGCCCCTGCCGGATTTCTTCAGCACCTCATCCGACATGGACTGCACGCCGATCTCCACGGTCTCGACCCGGTACTCTTTTAAAAGTTTTATCGTGTCGGGTGAGATGTAGTCGGGCCGGGTCGATACGCGCAGCGCGTCAAGCCTGCCGGAGAGGACGAACTCGTACGCGGTTTTTAAATACTCCCTCTGGAGCTCCGGAGAAAGGCCGGTAAAGGTCCCGCCGTAGAAAGCGGCTTCCTTACTGCCGTTTCCTCTCCCCCCCTTCCATGTCGAGAGATACTTTTCTATCATCTCGTGGACCTCTCCGGTGGCGGGCAGCGCCTCAACGCCGGTTATACCCGCCTGGTCGCAGAAAACGCACTGGTGCGGACAGCCGCCAAAGGGTATGAAGACCGGTATTACGAGTTTTCTTTCTCTCCCTTTTCCTGGCACTCTATTCCGTCGAGGCTTCTTCCTCTTTAAGGGTTTCGAGCGCCTCGGCCGCGGCCGCCTGCTCGGCGTCCTTCTTCCTCGGGCCCGTGCCGCTGCCGAGCGTCCTCCCCCCAACAGAGACCTCCACCGCAAAAAGTTTTCTGTGCGGCGGTCCCTCTTCGCTCACTACCGTGTAGAGCGGCCCCTCCTTGAAGCGGTCCTGGCTGAGCTCCTGGAGCCGGGGCTTATAATCGAAGTGCCCCGCCGCCTCCAACGACTCACCTATCAACGGTGAAAAAACTTCTTCCACGAACGAAAAGGCCTCGTCGTAGCCCCGGTCGAGGTAGACGGCGGCTATTAGGGCCTCGAAGACGTCGGCCAGCATGGTGGGGTTCTCCGCCCCGCCCGAGCCGAGCTCTCCCCTGCCCATAAGGAGGAACTCCCCGAGCTTCAAACCCTTCGAGAGCCCGGCGAGAGTGCGCTTATTGACGAGCTTCGACCTCGTCCTCGTAAGCTCCCCCTCTTCCATCTCCGGGAACCTCTCGAAGAGAAGGTGGCTCATGACGCTCGACAGCACCGCGTCGCCCAGGAACTCGAGCCGCTCGTTGCATTCAAGATCCCCGGCTGCCGTCTCGTTCAGATACGAACGGTGCACGAAGACGGTCTCCAGCAGTTTTCCGTCCTTGAACGAGAAGGGTAAAGTACCCTCGAACTCCTTTAACGCATCTTCTCTCTTCATACCCTTCCCGTCATGCCCCTTTCTCCCGCTTCCGTAAGCGTCACCCTTACCTCTTTCCTCTTTAGCCCGTCATCTCCGCCGAGGAATACCGGTATGTAGTTGCGGCTCCGGCCCTTCAAGAGCCCGGTCTTTCCGTCCCTCGCGGACTCGACGAGCACGTGCGTCTCTTTACCGAGAAACTCTCCGTAGAACCCGTCCCTCTTCAACGTATCGAGATCCTTCAGCCTCCGACACCGCTCCTTAATGACTTTTCCGTTGACCTGGCCGGGCATCCCGGCGGCCGGAGTGCCCCTTCTTTTTGAGAACGGGAATACGTGCAGATAGGATACGGGAAGGTCTTTAAGAAGGTTGAAGGTATTCTCGAACTCGCGCTCGCGCTCGCCGGGAAAGCCCGCGATAACGTCAGCGCCTATCGAGATCCCCGGCACGGTTTCGTGGAGTTTTGAAACCCTCTGGGCGAAGAAGCCGCGCGTATAGGGCCGGCGCATCGCCTTCAGTATGGCGTCGTCCCCGCTCTGGAGCGGAAGATGGAGGTGGTTGCAGACCGTGCCCGCCCCGGCCATGAACTCCACGAGCTCGTCCGTTACCTCGTCCGGGTCGAGCGAGCTTATCCTGAAGCGGCACGGGTAGCGGTTCTTCTCTATCCCTTTCAGGAGGTCCGTTATTGTAAGGGTCGGCTTGAACTCCGCGCCGTATGCGCCGAGGTGTATGCCGGTGAGGACTATCTCCTTAAAGCCTTTCCCGATGAACCCTTCTATTTCTCTGAGACAGTCCTCGACCGGAAAACTCTTCTGCCTCCCCCGGGCCCTCGGTATTATACAGAACGTGCAACTCCTGTTGCAGCCGTCCTGGACCTTGAAGTTAACGCGCGTCCTGCCCCTGGGCTCCTTCACCCGGAGTGTGATGGGTGGGCCATCCTCCCACGGTCCGACGGCCTCCTCGGGCCCGTTCCTTCTCGTGCCCTTTTTAATATACTCGATCACCCTTCCCTTTTCCGGGTTTCCGACTATGTAATCCACCCCACCTATCTCCGCGACCTCGCCGGGCGAGACCTGGGCGTAGCAGCCCGTAACGATAACCACGGCCGATGGGTTTTTCTTCCGCGCCCTCCTTATAAGCTGGCGCGACTGGGAGTCGGTCCTGCCCGTGACGGTACAGGTATTTATTATGTAGGCGTCGGCCGGAGAGGAGAACGGTACGGTCTCCATCTCCGCCTCCCTTATCATCTCTTCGATGGCGGAGGAATCGTACTGGTTGGAGCGGCAGCCGAGCGTGGTTATGGCGACCTTCAAGGGTTCGGTCATTCGAGCGCCCCCTCTATCCACCCGCCTCCGAGGAGCTCGTCGCCCCGGTAGAAGACCGCGGCCTGGCCCGGGGCAACGGCCTTCTCGGGGGTTGAAAATTTAAGTTCAACACGGTCCCCGTCGATTGAGATGACGGACTCGACGCCGGGGTGCCTGTAGCGTATCTTAACCGTAACGCTCTCCCCGGCCGAAGGCGCACCGTTTATCCAGTTTACATCCCTCGCCTTGAGCCCACCGGCGTAGAGCTCGTCCTCGCCTCCGACTATAAGGCTGTTCTTCCGCATATCCATGCCGAGGACGTAAAACGGCCCGTTGCTCAACTTTAACCCCTTCCTCTGGCCTACTGTATAACGGTATAGCCCCCTGTGCTCGCCGAGCACCGTGCCGCTTGTATCGACGATCTCGCCGGGCGGCATCTTGGCCTTCCCGGCAAGGAACTCTCCGTAACCCTCTTCGTCAATAAAACATATCTCCTGGCTCTCTTCCTTCTCCGCCGTCCGGAGGCCGAGCCCTTTGGCCCGCTCCCTCACCTCTTCCTTTGTAAGCGAGCCGAGCGGGAAGAGTGTTTTCCGGAGCTGCGGCTGGGTCATGGTGAAGAGGAAGTATGACTGATCCTTGGTGGGGTCCGTACCCTTGAGGAGTCTCATGGCGCCGTCCGTCTCCTCTATTCGGGCGTAGTGGCCCGTGGCGAGGTAGTCGGCCTCGAGCTCCATCGCCTTACGCATGAGCACATCGAACTTCATGATCTCGTTACACTTAACGCACGGGTTGGGGGTCTCGCCGGATAGGTAGCTCTTGACGAAGTAGTCGACTACCTCGCGCGTGAAGACCTCTTCGAGGTTTACGACGTAGAATGGTATGGAGAGGGTGGCGGCCACCCTCCGGGCGTCATAGAGGTCTTCGAGCGAGCAGCAGCTTCCCGACGTGGCGGCCCGGTCCCCCTCCTCCCCCTCCTCCCGGTCGGAGTAGTCCCAGAGCTGCATGGTCATGCCCACGACCTCGAAACCCTGCTCCATCAAGAGTGCTGCGGCGGTGGAGGAGTCCACCCCGCCGCTCATCGCAACTACTACCCTTTTCTTTTTCATGGAAGTATGGAGATAAAGAGCCGCTATGCGCCGGCGTAGTCGGAACGCACGCGCATACCGGCGGGTTTACTTCGAGTCTTCTCTCTTCTTGTAGTCTTCGATAGCGGCATGGAGCGCGTCGGCGGCGAGGTTGGAGCAGTGCATCTTAACGGGCGGCAGGCCGTCGAGGGCCTCGGCCACGCTGTTATTCGAGATCTTCTCGGCCTCGTCGAGATGCTTTCCCTTGACGAGCTCCGTGACCATCGAGCTCGTGGCTATGGCCGCGCCGCAGCCGAAGGTCTTGAACTTTACGTCCTTTATGACGTCGTCCTCGACCTTTATGGTGAGCTTCATTATATCGCCGCAGGCCGGGTTCCCGACCGTGCCGATACCGCTCGGGTCGTCCAGCTCCCCTACGTTACGCGGGTTGGAGAAGTGGTCCATCACCTTTTCGGAGTACATATCGTTATTCCCTTTCTTTTAACGGCCGCCCTTTTCCTGGAAGCTTATGTTGGCGGCCTTGCCCTCCGCCTCGCTCCACAGCGGCGACATGTTCCTCATCCTCTCGACTATGGGGGGCATCTTCTCCACGAGATAATCCACGTCCTCTTCGGTGGTGGAGCTGCCGAGGCTGAACCTCACCGAGCCGTGCGAGAGCTCGTGCGGGAGCCCCATGGCAAGCAGCACATGCGAGGGCTCGAGGCTCCCGGAGGTGCATGCCGAGCCGCTCGAGGCCGCCATGCCGAGCATGTCGAGGCTCAAGAGAAGTGACTCGCCCTCGACGAACTCGAAGCTCAGGTTCGCGGTGTTGGGTATCCTCTTATCGGGGTGGCCGTTCCGCTTGACATGCGGTATCGCCTCCATGAGACCCAGCTCGATCCTGTCCCTGAGCTTGGAGAGACGCTCGCCCTCCCCGGCCATCTCGCTCAGGGCCATCTCGCACGCCTTCGCGAGCGCCACTATGCCGGCCACGTCCTCGGTGCCGCCGCGCCTGTTCCTCTCGTGGTGCCCGCCGTGGATAAGGGGCACCAGCCTGACGCCCCTCTTGACGTAGAGGGCGCCCACGCCCTTTGGCGCGTATAGCTTGTGGCCGGAGACGCTCAGGAGGTCGCAGCCGAGATCCTTTACGTCAAGCGGCAGCTTGCCCGCCGCCTGCACGGCGTCGGTGTGGAAAACCACCTTCCGCTCCCGGGCTATCCTGCCTATCTCCTTTATGGGGAATATAACCCCGGTCTCGTTATTGGCGTACATGACCGTTATGAGTATGGTCTTCGGGGTTATGCTCTTCTCAAGCTCATTCAGGTCGAGCATGCCTTCCTCGTCGACGTCGAGGAAGGTCACGTCAAAACCGTCCTTTGCCAGCTGCTTGCAGGTATTAAGCACCGCCGGGTGCTCGACCTTCGTCGTTATGATGTGGTTGCCTTTGGCTTTTTTAGAAAATGCGACCCCCTTTATCGCCAGGTTGTCGCTCTCGCTGCCGGAACTCGTAAAGATCAGCTCCGGCGGGCTGCAGTTAAGAAAGCCGCTTACCGCCTCCCTCGCCTCGTCCACCGCCTTCCTCGGACCCCTCCCGGCCCAGTGGATACTCGACGGGTTACCCCACTCGCCGGTAAGGTACGGCCTCATGGCCTCGAAGACCTCCGGGTTTACCGGCGTGGTGGCGTTATGGTCGAAGTATATCTTTTTCAAAAATTCCTCCCGTAAATGTTTTTTCCGTTTTTGCCCTTCTCTCCCGCTCCGGCTCAGGCGGGCGGGCAGCGCACGTTATCCTCGGCCGGGCCTTCCCCGCCGTGGGCCTTTACCTCATGGCTCAACTCTTCTATGCTTATGGAGTTCAGGAACTCCTTTATCCTGTCCCCGAGCCCCTTCCATACTTTCTGCGTTATGCACCCGTCGCTTCTCTCGCACGCCTCGGGGTCGTCATCGAGGCAGGCCACCGGGTTAAGCGGCTCCTCGACCACCCTTATAACCTCCCCGACGCTTATCTCCGAGGAGGGCTTGGCCAGCACGTAGCCGCCGCCGGGACCCCGGACACTCCTTACCACGCTCCCCTTCCTGAGCTTTACGAAGAGCTGCTCGAGGTAGGAAAGCGAGATCCCTTCCTCCCTTGAAATATCCTTAAGGTTCACGGGCCTGCCGTCATCGTGAGCGGCGAGGTTTACCATGGCCCTCACGGCGTATTGACCTTTGGTCGTAAGCCTCATCTTCTATTCCCCGCTATTCTCCCCGCAGAAACGCACAATAACAGTCTAATATACCTTATCAAATTTGTCAAGTATTACCTCTCCGCAAACGCTAAAAAAGAAGGCCGAAGAGAGACCAGAGGGGGATAAAGCCCGCGCTTAACCCCTCCCCTTACGTGCGCCGACCTCCCTCCAGACGTAGTAAAAGCCGCTATAGACGGTAGCGGCCGCAGTGACAACGACGAGCCCCGTAAACAGCGGGTCGGGCTCGCCCGCAGCGAGTATGGCCATTATGACCGTTATAATCTGCAGCGTGGTGGTTATCTTGCCCTCTCTTGCGGGCACCACGTCTATCCTCTTCTCGGCACTCGCAAGCATTATGAAGCCTACGATGATGACCATGTCCCTCAAAATAACCAGCGTGCAGAGGAGCGGCGGCATCCAGCCCTTTATCGTAAGCACGATAAAGGCCGATATGAGGAGGAACTTGTCCGCCACCGGGTCCATGAGGGTGCCGAACTCGGTACTCTGGTCGAACCTCTTGGCGATAAAGCCGTCGAGCGCGTCGGTAATGCCGGCCGTGATAAAGACGGCCAGCGCCGCGTAGAACATCTCGTAGGCCACCAGGACCACGAACACCGGCACCAGCAAGAGCCGGACTATGGTCAGGACGTTGGGGATATTGAGCGTGGGGTATATGGACATGTGCGATCCCGGTCAGCCTGCGGTACGTCGTGAGCGATGCCCCCTTACGGGAGCCAGTCGAAGAATTTTTTCCCCTCCTCCTTCCGCGCGACCCTTACCGGCAGGGTCGAGAAGACCGCATCCACTACTCTGTGGACCCTCGGCTCGTACGCCTCTATTACCGAGAGCTTCATAAATTCCTTATCAAACCGCAGGTCCGACTCCTTGGTCTTGTACTTCGCCTTCCACAGCCTGGTGCCGCCCTTTGAGTAGAGCTTGAACGCGGCGCCGATCTTCAAGGAGGCGTAGTTGAGGAAGAGCCTCTCCCTCCATACGGTCATCTTCGTGTAGAGCACCGCGTCGGCATCGAAGAGCTCGCACATTTCGTCCGGGGAGAGCTTTTCGAGGCGTTCGGGGCTTATTCTCAGGTAGGCGTCGTTTACCCTCTCCGGGTTGACGATCCTGTAGCCCATGTTCAGGAGCCTTTCGGTGACGGTGTCCCTTAAAAGGCCCTTTACCTCCGCGCTCCCCCGCCTGCCCTCCACCGGGAGCACCAGCAGGGTTACGGGGCTCGCCTCGGCGTAGCCCTTCGAAAGCCTGTAGGGCACCTCCCTCGAGCAGGCCGAGAGGACCAGACAGAGAACAAAAACAGACAGCAGTAGTATCTTAACCCTTTTCATTCCTCCTCCGTGACGGTACTGCGGGCAGCCCTTACGACGACCCTGTCGCCCCCCTCGGGCACCACGACAAAGCGGTCCCCGGCTTCCCTGTCTATCCACTCCACGAGCGTCCGGGCCGTACCGGCCACCTCCACATCGACCTCGAACCTCTCCCTCGAAAACGAGCGATAGGAAACGTCCCTCACGATCTCCATGCGCCCGAGCATACGTTTAAGCTCTTCGAGCGCGGCGTAGTCCGTAACGCCGAGGACCGTGAGCGTGACGTTGGAGGTCTCCTCCACTCCCATGACCGTCATGGACCGCACCTCTTTCTTCAACCTCCTTATATCCACGCTGGCCTCTATCCATACGTGGTAGGCCTCGACCCCAACCCCCTCCACCCCCCCCGCGGGCTGCGGCGCATCCCCGGGCCGGGGCTCGGGTGGCGGAAACGGCGCATTGGCCAGATGGGTAATCCAGCCCATGGAAAGTATCCTGTAGTTGAGGACGTAGTCCCGGGCATTGGGGTATATGGTTACGTTGAGTATGCCGGAGTAGGCCTCGACGGCCTCCTCGGTCAGGACCTCTCCGAGCGCCGTTGTCACCGCGTCCTTCAATGCGTTTTCGAGGGCGAGGGCCCTTGTCTCCCGCTCGTCCTCAAGCCTGGGAGCGGCCCCCTCGGCCTCGACGGCCGTAATCTCGGAAAGGGCCGGCCGGGCATAAACGCCCGCGAGGAGAACGACCAGCGCCGCTATGCCGACCCTCTTTATCACCCGGACGCCGCGACCTCCACGGCGAAGTACTCCCTCACGACGGGGATTATAACGGAACTCTCCCCGGAAGTGAACCACCTTATATCCTTGTCCTTCTTAAACCAGGTCATCTGTCTTTTGGCGTAGTGCCTTGTATTCCTCTTTAAGAGCCGGACCGCCTCCTCGAGCGTACACCCTCCGGCCACGTGGTCTAACATCTCTTTATACCCCAGACCCTGCATGGACTTCAACCCTTCTTTATAACCCGCGCCATAACCCGCATCGATCAGGCGGCAGACCTCGGCAAGCAGACCCGCCTCCATCATCCCGTCCACCCGCCCGTCTATGTCGCGGTATAAAGCCTCCCTCTCCTTCACGAGCCCTATCTTGAGCAGGTCGAAAGGCTCTTCCCCGAAGCCGTGCTCGGCCTGAAGTTCCGATATCGGACGGCCCGTAAGGTGGTAGACCTCTAGCGCCCTTACGACCCTGTGGGTGTTATTGGGGTGCGTGCGGGAGGCCGAGACCGGGTCGACCTCCGCGAGTTTCCGGTGAAGCGACTGCCCGCCGTGCTCGGCGGCTTCCTTCTTAAGGCCGTCTCTGAACCTATGGTCTTCGCCGGGCCCCTCGAAGAGCCCTTCGGTCAGGGCGCGTATGTAGAGCCCGGTGCCGCCCACGACGAAAGCCCTCTTCCCGCGCGAGTCTATATCGTTTATCGCGGCCGCTGCGTCCTCCCTGAAGCGCGCCGCGGTGTAGTCGCAGTCCGGGTCCACTATATCCATAAGGTGGTGCGGTACGGCGCCGCGCTCCGCAGGGGAGGGCCTGGCAGTGCCTATATCCATCCCTTTATATACCTGCATGGAATCGGCGCTTACCACCTCCCCGTCGAAGACGCGGGCGAGCTCTATAGCAAGCCGGCTCTTCCCCGAGGCCGTGGGCCCAACTATTATAACTATCTTTATCCTGCCCGTACCGGTCATCCTCTCTTGAACATCCTCTCCACCTCTTCCCTCGTGACCTTCTTTACGACCGGCCTTCCGTGCGGGCAGTGTCCGGAAAAGTCCACCTCCGAGAGGTCCCTTAAGAGGGCCGCGGCCTCTTCCCCCGTAAGCGGCCTCCTGCCCCTAACGACACTGTGGCAGGCGACTCTTATGAACACCTCGTCCAGCTTTCTCTCGACGTTCGCGCTCCCGCCGAGCGTTGAAAGCTCTTCGGCAAGGTCGGTTACGAGCCGCCCCGCTTCCCTGCCTCCGAGCATCTCGGGCGCGGCCTTTATTATAAAGGTGCCGCCGCCCTTGCTCGTCGAAGAGCCGAACGGGGCCACCTCGAAGCCGAGCCTCTCGAGCTCGGCCATGGCGCCTTCGACGGCGGCCTTCTCGTCCGGGGCGGTCTCTATCCGTTCCGGGATAAGAAGGTACTGCGAGGGTACGGAGCCGGAACGGTACCCCTTCCTGAGCTTTTCAAACCTGACCCTCTCGGCCGCGCCGTGCTGGTCTATTATGAAGAACTCTTTAGCGGCCTGGGCAACGAGGAACTCGCCCCATAGCTGCCCCACGACCTCCATTGCGAGAAACTCGGGGTTTACCGTATCCCCGGACGGTTTTTGGAAC
>JAZGJJ010000221.1 GCA_036482575.1 Thermodesulfobacteriota bacterium | reverse complement strand
AGCTCTTCGGGCAGTTGGGTCTTTACTATTTTACAGTACTGGCACTTGAGGTTGCACTTCCTGGTGAGATAGACGGAACTCTCGAGCACCTTCGCCTTCAAGAGGTCCTCGGGCGTTATCTTGAACTCCTCCCAGACCATGTCCGGGGTGTAGTTTTCTTTTCCCCCTTTTTTCTTATTATGGCCCGTGGTGTCCATCTTTGTGTTATTCCCGTTGGTGTTGTTCCTATTGGCGCGCCTCTATCTTCTCCTTGAGCTTCTGCGCGTCTTCCTTGTCGCGGAGGTCCTCGACCACCTTGGAGGAGTCTATCTCGGCATCGAGGACGTGGCCGACGTGGGTCAGCGCCTCGTCGTAGGACTTGGCGTGGTAGAGGTTCTCGGCGTAGAAGAGGTGGTTCGTCAGGTTTTCCGGCCCTACCTCCACGGCCTTCTTTAGATATTTAAGGGCCTCTTTCTTGCTCGGCCATGAAAGGATAAGGGGTATATACGGGGCCTTGAAGTTCAGCCTCCCGAGCGTCCTGTACCCTCCGCCGGAGGCATACCCCGGGTCGAGGCTTACGGCCTTTTCCGCGTACACGCGCACCTTATCGGCGACCCCCTTCCTCGCCGAGGCGATAATACCGTTCACCTCGCCCCACCTTCCCCATATACCGCCCATCTGGTAGTTAAGGGGTCCGTCGCCGGGGTGCTTCGCTGCCGCGGCCTCTCCGACCTCCCGTGCCTTTTGGAGCGCCGCTTTCTGCGCCTTCTTGTCCTTCTCGGCATAGGTGGCGTAGAAGTAGGTGGACTGGAGTATCTTTACGGAGAGTTCGGCCGAGCTGTCGCCCAGTTCATAGGCCTTAAGGTAGGCCGAAAGCGCTCTTTCGATAGGCTCGGTAGAGGCCCAGTCGCCCGTGTGTCCCTCTCCCCGCTTTGCGTAGAAGGCGTCGCCTCTTTCCACCCATTCCGCCGCGCTCTCCTCCGCGTAAGAGATTGCGGAAAAAAGCAACAGGGTTAAAAACATAACAAGCGAACCTCCGACAATAGGCCTGTTAAACATATCAAGTATTGGATTAAGTTGCCTGGACACTTTCACCCTCCTTATTAGTGTGGTTATCGTATAGTCCTGCTATTACCTCTCCGTAGGTCTTCAGTATATTCTCCCTATTGAGACACCCGCCCGGCGTAAGGAGTCCCCTTCTCGTATCGAACGGCTCCTCTATCAGGGCGAACTCCCTGGCCGTTGCATAGTCCGGAAGAGAGCCCATGGCGCCATCGAGCTCCTTTGAGGCGGCTTTCAGCACGGCCGGGTGCTTGATGAGCGCCCCCCTGCTTCCCTCTATGGAGAGCTTCCTGGATGTCTCGATTAGCCACCTTTCGTCCGGCACCACGAGCGCGGAGAGGAACGGTCTTCCGTTGCCGCATACCATGACCTGCCTTACGACGCCGCTCGACGCCAGTTCCTCCTCGACCCATTCCGGTGATACGCTGCGTCCGTAGCTCGTGGACAGAAGCGCGTCCTTCCTCCCGGTCACGTGGAGGTAGCCGTGGTCGTCCATATAGCCCACGTCACCGGTGTGCCAGGAGCGAATCTCTTCGCCGTCCCCGCCGAGGTAGCCCTTCATAAGGGCGCCGCCCGAGACCACTATCTCCCCGTCCTCGGCCAGGCTGACCTTCGCGTGGTCGAGCGGCAGCCCGGCGCTGCCCGGACGGTTGCAGCCGCTCGCGTTAAGCGATACGACCGTTACGCACTCGGAGAGTCCGTAGCCCTGGTAGAGCGGTATGCCGAGGTAGCCGGCCCTGTTAATAAGGGAGCTTGAGAGTTGAGCCCCGCCGCACGCCACGAAACGGAGCGTATCCGGCAGGCCGCGCAGAGCCCCGACCCTTACCATCTCTTCGAGAAGGGCCGGTACGAGGTTCAGTGTCGTCACCCCTGAGTTGTGGAAAAAATTCCTGAGGTTAGTAATCCCGGCCGCGACGTTGCGCGGGTTCTCCTCTTCCGGATAGATGACGGTGGCACCGGCCGAGAGCGGCACGTAAAGGCCGCCTATGGCCTCGATGAGCGTACTCAGCGGAAGGAGAGAAAGGTGCCTGTCGAAGGCGGACGCGCCGGAACGCTCGACAAGCGAAGCGGTTACCGTCTCTATGGCGCCGAGGGTCACCATAACGCCTTTGGGCGTGCCGGTGGTCCCCGACGTATAGATTATCTTTACGACCCTGTCCCCGGGTATCTCCCGGTCCGCACCCACCCACAGCGCGCCGCTGTCCATCGGGGTCTCGAAGGACAGGTCCGCCGGTATAATCTCGCACCCGTTAAACGCATCGTGGGGACAACGGGAGATCGCGTGCCATCTCGGCTCGACGACGGCAGCGTCGATATTGGCGTCCCTTATGATGTGTCTTACCTGTTCGTTCGAGAAGAACCAGGGGACGGGCACGACCGTTGCGCCCTTAAGCGTAAGGGCGATATCGTATATGGCCCAGAGCGGCCTGTTCCCTACGATGAGCGCGACCCTCTTATCCTTAAGGCCCGGCAGGAAGCGGATACAGCGGAGTATGGAGTCCTTTAACCCCCGGTAGGTCAGCTCGTTTAAGGCGGCCCTCTCGGGGGTGCTTTTGGCCAGCCGGTTTATGCCCTTCCAGAGCTTCATGATTAGAACCCGGCCGCGAGTTTGTAGTCTTCTTCCAGGAGGAGCCCCTTGAAAAACATGTCGTTCATCATCCGCGCCGCCTCGTTCCGGGCCTTGTAGCCCACGCCGTCAAGGGCCTTCTCCATGTGGGTCAGGCACCGCTCCATATCTATAACTACCACCTCCGGGGAGGCGTCGTAGTAGCTCCCCCAGGAGCTGTTGTCCCTGACCCTTTCCGGGACCGCCCTGGCGACGGTAACGAACGGCACCCCGAGGCGCTCAAGGGTATTCCTGAGGACCTTTACGGCGGTGAAGACCACGAACCTCTTTTGGCGGCTCATGAGGTAGCCCGTGAGGCCGGCCATCATAATGCGGCATAAACCCCGTGAACGGACCGCCATGGTCCCTACCTCGGCTATCTCTTCCCTATTAACCCTCTCCCCGATAAGCCTTGAAATCTCCTCCTCCACCGGCGAGTCGAGGTACTGCTCGAGGAAGAAGGGGCCCGACTCCGGAGTGTTTACGCCTATGCAGGTAATCGTCTCCCCTTTATTGACGCTCAAGGTCAGGAGGTCGCGGCAAAAGGTCCTGAGCTCGGCCCCGTACATCTTCCGGTAGACCCTTGCGGCGAAGCCCTCAACCTTATCCCTCTCTCCATGCCCCTCCCCCATAAGCGAGAGCGACAGGTCCTTCAGGGTGTCGAACTTAAGTTTTCCTATGCTGTATTCCATTACGATATTTAATAATTGCAATAGTTATGCCAGAACAAACGAGGCCCTGTACGGCTATGGAAATCCTTTAAAAACAAGGGGGTAGCTGCTGGGGCGGCCCTTACGGGTCGTTTTAATGGAAGGCAATCTATATAAATTTCAGAACTTTTATATGAAAATTCGAATACGGGCTGCTACAACCCGTATTTATTGAGCTTGTACTGGAGTGTCGCCGGGCTTATGCCTAGCAGCCGCGCGGCCCTGGCCTGGACCCCCCCGGAGCGTTTGAGGGCCTCGGAGATAAGCCCCTTTTCGTAACCGTCGACCAACTCCGGGAGCGGCACTGAAAGGTCGACCGCCGTGCGCCCCCCGGCGGCCTGGGACGGAGTTGGCGGATCGAGCGTGAGGTCGGCCGCGCTTATTTCCATACCCCCGGATACGACCACGGCCCTTTCTATCACGTTCCTGACCTCCCTGACGTTCCCCGGCCAGTGGTAGCGCTTGAGCGCCTCGACCGCCGCGTCCGAAAAAGAGCCGATATGCTTACCCATCTCCATCGAGAGGGTCTTCAGGAAGTGCTCGGCCAGAGGGAGGATATCCTCGGTTCTTTCCCTCAAGGGCGGTATCTTTATCTCAAAGACGTTCAGCCTGTAGAAGAGGTCTTCCCTGAAGCGCCCCTCTTTTATAAGGGCCGCGAGGTCCTGGTTGCTCGCCGCCACTATCCTGACGTCGACCCTTATGGGCCTGGTCCCCCCCACCCTCTCGAAGACCTGCTCCTGAAGGACCCGGAGCAGCTTTACCTGAAGGGCCGGGGAGGTGTTGGAGATCTCGTCCAGGAAGAGAGTGCCCGTATCGGCCACCTCGAAAAGCCCCTTCCTCCTCGCATCAGCGCCGGTGAAGGCCCCCTTTTCGTGGCCGAAGAGCTCGCTCTCGAGGAGTGTTTCGGTGAGCGCCCCGCAGTTGACGGCGATAAAGGGTCTGCCGCTCCTCGGGCTCCGCCGGTGCAGGGTCCTCGCCACGAGTTCCTTTCCCGTCCCGCTCTCGCCCTGGATAAGGACCGTGGTCCTGGTGGTTGCGACCTGCTCTATGAGGTTCGTTATCTCCCTCATCGCTTCACTCTTGAAGACGAACCCCTCGAAGCCGAGCCTCGTGGAGAGCTCTTCGGTCAAGAGCCCCTTCTCGACGGCCAGCGCGTTCATCTCGATGGCCCTCTTCACCACGAGCTTCAACTCCTCGTTCTGGAACGGTTTTAATATGTAGTGGTAGGCGCCGTGCCTCATGGCTTCCACCGCCGTCTCGACGGCACCGAAGGCGGTCATTATTATGACCGGCAGGTCGGGTCTTTTCCCCTTCACCTTCTTCAGGAGCTCTATGCCTGTGAGCCCGGGCATCTTGAGGTCCGTAATAACGAGCTGGGGCTGCTCCTCCTCGGCTATCTTTACGGCCTTCCGTGGGTCACCGCAGGTTACTACGTTATAGCCCTCTTCCGAGAGGAGGGTCCCCAGCACGAGGAGGTAGTTCTTCTCGTCGTCCACCACGAGTACGGTCTTCATTCCTCCCCCTCCTTTTCGACGTTCATGGGCAGATAGATGTTGAACACCGTGCCCCCGTTCTTGCCGCCCTCCACGGTCACCCACCCCCCCAGCCCGTCCACGATCCTTGTGACTATGGTAAGGCCGAGCCCGGTCCCCCTCTCCTTCGTGGTGAAGAACGGGTTGAATATCTTCTCCCTTACCTCGGGCGGCATGCCCTTGCCGGTGTCGACCACACTCGTCTTAATCACGTCCCTGGGAACGGACTCCTCGCCGGGCGGGTACTCCGCGCACTTCCCGGTCGAGACCGAGAGCTCCCCCCCCTCCGGCGTTGCCTGGACGGCGTTTATCATCAGATTTACGAGCACCTGGTGGAACTGGCTGCCGTCGGTCATTACCGGCGGCAGCGTCACGTCGAGGTATTTCCTGAGCGTAAGGCCCTCCCGTGCTATATGGGGCTCGATGAGCGAGAACACCCCCTCGATCTCCCGCTTGAGGTTGCACGGCTCAAGGTGAGGGGTGGCGGGTCTCGCGAACTTCAAGAACGTCTCCAGGAACTTCTCGAGCCTCCCGGCCTCCTCGTATACGGCCCCTATGAGTTTCCGGTAGCGCTCGGGCATGTCGTCCCTGTCCTTGAGCATCTCGGCCGAGCCCTTTATGACGCCGAGCGGGTTCTTTATCTCGTGCGCCATGCCAGCCGAGAGCTCACCCAGGGCCGAGAGCCTGTCGGACCTCCGCATCACCTCTTCCATCTCGCGTATATGCTGGATGTATCTCTTTACCTCGACTATCATGTGGTTGAACGCCTCGGCGAGCCTGCCCACCTCGTCTCCGGTGGTAGGAGTAACGGTGGTGGAAAAGTCCTTTGTCATGGCTATGCGGTCCGCCGTCTCCGAGAGGCTCTCGATCGGCCGTACGGTCCTCCTGGCAAGGACGGAGACCAGGAGCACGATAAGAAAAACGCCCAGGGTGCCGGAGGCCAGGCTCGCGCGCTCTATCCTCTTTATGGGATAGAGCGCCTCGTCCTCATCCACGGCCACGACGACGGTCCAGCCGAAGCCCTGGAACCCGTAATAACCGCCCGTGTGAGCTACCGACGCGATGTGCCCGGCTGCGGCTACGACCTCCCCGCTCCGCTCCCGGATAAGGTTCATCCCGCCTTGCCAGATAGCTTCGTCCTCGGGAAGGGCTATTACTATATCGCCTTGCCTGTCGAATATCGCCAGGTGCCTGTCCTCGTAGTCCAGGAGCATATTCTTTATATCCTCCACCCTGTATTCCAGCACCAGCGCCCCTATGGTCTTTCCGGCAAGGAACGAAGGCTTTACCGGGACCGCGAAGGATATGACGGGCGTGTTGTCCAGGTCCGAAGGGTGCGTGTTGCGGTCCACCACCTCCCCGGAGAGGACCTTTTCCACCCACGGGGCGTCTATGGAGCTTACCCCCAGGGGGCTGCCGGCGCTTGAGGCGACTATGCGGCCGGTGTCGTTCAGGACATAGATATCTCCGGCGAGGGCGTAGTCCTCCTTCAGACCGGCGGCCACCTCGCTTATCCGCTTGTCGATATCCTCGCTCAGTATGTCCTTCATCACCTCCAGGCCGGCCCATGCCATCGCGTTGGACCGGAGGAGCGACACCCTTGCGTCGATCGCGTCCTTCATGAGCCCGGTCTCGGTCTTAAGCCCATGCGCTATAGAGTCGTAGAGGGCCTTCCTGGAGTTCTGAAAAAAGAAGAAGCTTATGAGTACAAACGGCACCATGGCCGCCGCCACGAAGACCAGGGTCGTCTTCCATACGAGCTTCGATCTTATCTTCTCGATCATCATTCCACCGCTATTACGTAAAGTACCACCAGGTCGGGTTCGAGGTTTTTCTTGCTTATATACCCCACGGCACCCGGCACTTCCTTGACGAACCTCTTCACCGCCTCCTCGGACTCCACCACCAGCGGCGGTTTTTTCCCCCTGAAGTACTGCTGGTTCCAGTATTCCACCAACGCCCTGTGCTCGCGCTTGAGGACCTTCTCCGTAAACGCGGCCCTCAGGGGATGGTCAGGGGGGAGGTTGAGAGGGACTACCCTCGTCTTGTCCTCCCAGAGGAGCTTCCTCTTCAAGTATATCCTCTCGATGGTCCTGGCCGTCACCTCCTTTTCGGACGCGCGGGCGGAGATCACCACGATATCGTTATCGTCCCCAGCCTGTGGGGGTGCCGCGGAGGCGCCGATAATAGTCACGGCGGCGGCTAGTATAACGAGTATGCTGTTCATCTAAAGGAGTATGGAGAACGACGCGAGGAAACGGTCGTCCTCGACGCCCTCATCCTCTTCTAGCTCAAGGCTTCCGCTCCTTGTCTGATACTCGATCTTAAACACTATAGGGGGCCTGGGCTTGTAGGCGGCGCCGAAGGTGAATGCCTTGTAGTCGCCCGCGTCGTCCCGCGCCCTCATGTACTCGTGCCTGCCTATGAGCGAGAGCTTTTCAGTAATGTCGTAGACGCCCTGGAGGTAGTAGCCGTACTCCCTCGAGTGCCCGCCCCGGTAGAGCTTTACGTGGCCGTAGGTGGCCTCCCCCCTCACCTCCATTGACCGGCCCTTCCATGTAAGGTCGAGGCCGGTAAGGTATACCTTGTCGTCCACCTCGTACTCGACGTAGTAGGCGGCCGGCACCCCTATCTCGAGCCTCGGCGAGGCGAGCCAGCGTATCCTTCCGCCGTAGTAGATGTGCGTCCGCCTGTAGCCGGTCCGTTCGTTTATGCTCTCGTTATTCTGGAATGTGGCGGAGTAACTGAACTCCTCGTCCCCGGCCGTGAACTCGCCGAGCAACTGGACGCCGGTTATGAACTCCGGAAAGGGCGCGAAGGTGACGGCGGGCCTTGAGGTGGTCCAGACGAGCGGGGCCGCGTGGATCTCGTTCCACGTGCCCACGGGGGTTAAGAACTTGCCGACCCTTACGGTAAGGTTATCGCTGTAGAGGTAGTCGGCGTAAAGCCTCTCTATCTGCCAGTTCTCATGGCTCGTGGACTTCCCCTTCATCGGCACCTTGACCGGGTCCTCATCCTCTATCTCGGAGAAGAAGGTCCACCTTTTGGATATGTCGCCGAAGACGAAGAAGCTCAGGTCGTCGAGCTTGAAGTACGCCTCCTCGTGCTTCGCGTCTTCGTACTCGAGGATCACGTAGCCGCCGAGGCGGAGCCCCGTGTTCCAGAGCTTAATCCCCTCCCCGAGTTTGTAGCCCGATCCGCCGCCGTCCTCTCCCAGGGCCGGCAAGGGCGCCGAAAAGGTACAGACAAGCAGGACGGCGGATAAGAGTACCCCGACCATATAACGACCGGCGTTCATAAAAAAGAGTGTCGCTACAGATTTCATTGGCACCTCACAGCTAAAAAAACACGATAATTCGCAATAATAAAACAATCCCACGACTATTGTCAAGCAACCCCCCACAGTCAGCCGGAAGAGGACGCTACACCGAAAAGCCGTAAAAAAACGCTCCGTATGCTTTTCTATATGTGCTAATATGCTTTTAAAAACCGGCGTATATATGGAAGAAAAAACCAAATACACCACGGCGTTGCATCTCCTTATAGTGGCCCTGCTGGCCGCCTCGGCATACTATAACGGCCTCAACGCCTCCTTCCACTTCGACGACAGGTACGTAATCCTGGAAGACGAAGCGATAAAGGATCTTGCCAACACGGGAAGCATCCTGAAGGAACTCCTGAACCGCCCTCTTCTAAGGCTCACCTTCGCGCTTAACTACCGGTTCGGCGGCCTCGACGTCACGGGCTACCACCTCGTGAACCTGGCCCTCCACATAGCCGTCTCGATACTGGTATACCTCCTGGCGTTGGTACTTCTGCGCGCTCTGCCAGGTACGCGGCGGACCTCTCCCGCGTTTCCACTCGTGGCCGCGCTGGTCTTCGCCCTCCACCCGCTCCAGACCGGCTCCGTAACGTACATAGCGGGCAGGAGCGCGGTCATGGCGGCTTTCTTTTTCCTATGCTCGCTACTGCTCTTCATAAAGAGCTGCCCGTCTCGGGAGAAAGCCCCCGCCGATGCCCTGAACCTCGCCGCC
The DNA here is from genome assembly GCA_036482575.1 of Thermodesulfobacteriota bacterium. Classification (NCBI taxonomy): domain Bacteria; kingdom Pseudomonadati; phylum Thermodesulfobacteriota; species Thermodesulfobacteriota bacterium. The sequence goes on along the minus strand of JAZGJJ010000221.1, from coordinate 2,013 downwards.
CTTGCGGTGTTCGTCCTCGGGCTCGGGGTAAAGGCGACGGTCGTGTCGCTGCCGCTCGTCATAGTGCTCTACACGCTCCTGGTCCACGAGGGCGGCCCAAAGACTTACGTTAAAAAGTACGGCAGACTGCTCCTCCCGTGGCTCATGCTCATCCCGGCCTACCTGCTCCTCAGATACTCGACGCTGTCCTCGGTCGTGCCTTTGGATAAGAGGATAGACGAGGGGATACTTCCTGCGTACCACTACTTTCTGACCGAGCTTAACGTGGTGGTGTTCCACTACCTCGGGTGGCTCTTCCTCCCCTTCGGCGGCCCCCACGTAGACCCCGACATAGCGGCGGAGACAACCCTTCTGGACCCCTCCACCCTCCTTGCCGTCCTTATTATAGCGGCGTTGGTGTTCGCGGCCTTCACGTTCCGTAAGAGTCGGCCTATTGTCTCTTTCGCCGTCCTCTGGTACTTCCTGACGCTTTTGCCCACCTCAAGCGTCTTCCCTCTGGGAGACGTCGCAGTGGAGCGCCATGTCTACCTGCCTTCGGTGGGGTTCGCGCTTATCGCGGGCTACCTCCTCTCCCGCCTCGGCGCCTCCACGGCGCGCCCGACGTCGGCCGTGGCCGCCGTCGCGCTGGTCCTTTCACTCATATACCTTACGGCGGAGAGGAACACGGTCTGGAAGAGCGAGCTAACGCTATGGGAAGACGCCGCCATGAAATCCCCGAACAAGGTACGCGTGCTCAACAACAGGGCGTGGGGGCACTTCCTCGCGGGAGACATCGAGGGGGCGGAGGGACACTACATGGAACTTCTCGGACGCTTCCCCGACTACTCCTACGGTTACAACAACCTCGGACAGGTATTGCTTGAAAAGGGGGATGTGACGGCTGCCATAAACTCGTACGTAAAGGCCGTGGAGCTTCGTCCCGACATGCCGGAGTTCCACCTGAACCTCGGCGCGGCATACGACACGGCAGGGTTTTACGGTATGGCGGAAGGAGAGTTCCGAGAGGCGCTCGCAATCGACGGCTCGAATCGTAATGACCGCCATGCCCGGCGGATATTGACCTCCCTTGCCTCAACGCTCGCGAAGAAGGGAGATTACGAGGGCTCGATTGCCGCGGCGCGAAAAGGGCTCGCGCTTAAGCCGGAGACCCCGATGTTCCACTACACGATCGGGTACTCTTACGAGATGACGGGCCGGTTCTCGCTCGCCGTGGAGGCGTACGAAAGGGCCATCGGGCTGGACCCCGGCTGGGAACTGCCGAAGCGTAGGATCGCTGGTATAAAAGATGGGGTATAAAAGATGGGTAATAAAAGCCGGAGAATAAAAGCAGGGGGATAAAAAAAGGGAGGGAGGGCGAGGGACGATAACGGATACAGACCGCTTGCCCCTCCCTCTCCTCCCCCCATTTAAAAAAACGCCGTACTACCCCTTCTTCATCGAATCTATGAGTATCTGCGCCACCTCGGGCCTCGAGAACTCGGGAGGCGGTGTCTCGCCGTTACTCAGCATCTCCCTCACCTTGGTGCCGGAAAGTGAAATGTGCTCTCCGGACTCGTGCGGGCAGCTCTTGTACGAGGCCATGCCGCCGCACGTCTTGCAGAAAAAGGTGTAGTCGAAGAACATGGGCGTGATGCCTATGGCCGCCGGGTCGAACTCGTCGAAGATGTAGTGCGCGTCGAAGCTCCCGTAGTAGCTCCCCACCCCGGCGTGGTCCCTTCCGACTATGAAGTGCGTGCAGCCGTAGTTCTTGCGTATCAAGGCGTGGAATATTGCCTCCTTCGGCCCGGCGTACCTCATGGCCGCGGGCAGGACCACGAGCGCCACCCTGTCCCTGGGGTAGTAGCTGTCCATAAGGGCCAGGTAGCAGTTCATCCGCACGTCGGCCGGTATGTCGCCCTCCTTTGTCTCCCCGACTATGGGATGTATCATCAGGCCGTCGACCGTCTCGAGCGCGCACTTCTGTATGTACTCGTGGGCGCGGTGGATGGGGTTACGGGTCTGAAAGCCCACGAC
>JAZGJJ010000220.1 GCA_036482575.1 Thermodesulfobacteriota bacterium | reverse complement strand
GGCCTCCATGAGCATTATGTAGATCTTCTTCTCCTCGCCCCGGACGGTCTTCGTTTCGAGGTCGGTTATGTTTATGCCCCACTTTGAGAGCGCCTCGGCCGTCTTAAAGACTATGCCCGGACGGTCGTAGCCCGAGACCGTGACGATATGGTTGCTCTTCGGGCCCCTCTCCGCCGCCTCGGCTTCGATCTCCTTCAGATGTATCGTAAGCTCCATCTTATCTCCCACCCCCTGGACGTCTTTTTCGAGCGAGGGGAGGTCGATAGAGTCCGGCGCCTCCATTATGAGTATTATCGCGAACTCATCCTGGAGGTTGGTCATCGACGAGTCCTCTATGTTGCAGTCGTGCTCGAAGAGCGTCTTTGTTACCGCTGCCACTATGCCGGGCTTGTCCCTGCCTATTGCCGTCAGCGCGTATCTCTTTGTGCTCATTTTTTCTTCCTTTCGGGAGGCGTGTAGTATTTTCTGTGCTTGAGCTTTTCCGGGAGGAACTCCTGATCCACCTTCGCGTCTTTATAGTTGTGCGGGTACTTGTAGTCCCGGCCGTACCCGAGGTTCTTCATGAGCTTCGTCGGGGCGTTCCTCAAGTGGAGCGGCACCGGAAGCGCGCCTTCGGCCTTGACGTCTTTCGCGGCTTCGAGGTAGGCCGTGTACGACGCGTTGGATTTCGGGGCGGTGGCGAGGTAGGTCGCCCCCTGGGCGAGCGGTATCCAACCCTCGGGCATGCCGACGAAGTGTACGGCGTCCTTCACCGAGACGGCTACCCTGAGCGCCTCGGGGTCCGCGTTACTGACGTCTTCGGAGGCGAATATCACCATGCGCCGGGTTATGAACATAGGGTCCTCGCCCGCCTCGACCATGCGCGCGAGCCAGTAGAGAGCGGCGTCAGGGTCGCTTCCCCTCATGGACTTTATAAAGGCCGAGACGACGTTATAGTGCTCTTCTCCGTCTTTATCGTACGGGAGTGCCTTACGCTGCATGGCCTCCTTCGCGGTTTCGACTGTTATGCGCCTTCCCCCGTCGGTGCCCGGCTCGGTAATCATATAGGCAGTCTCGATAGAGGTAAGCGCCTCCCTGGCGTCTCCGTGAGAGAGCGAGGCGATTAAATCCAATACCCCGTCGTCTACCTCGGCCTTCATCCCGCCGAGCCCCCTTTCCGTATCGGTTACGGCCTTCCGGAGGAGGCCCGTTATGTCGCCGGTGGAAAGCGGTTCGAGTGTTAATACCTTGCAACGGGAGAGGAGCGGGGGGTTTATTTCGAAGGAAGGGTTTTCCGTCGTGGCGCCTATGAGCGTTATGGTGCCGTCCTCGACGTGGTGGAGGAAGGCGTCCTGCTGGGCCTTGTTGAAGCGGTGGATCTCGTCCACGAAGAGCACCGTCTTACGGCCGAGCCGCAGGTTGGTCTGTGCCCTCTTAACGACTTCTCGTATCTCCTTCACGCCGGAGAGTACGGCCGAGAACTCGACGAAGTCGGCCCCCGAACTCCGGGCGACTATCCGCGCCAGCGTGGTCTTGCCCACCCCCGGAGGGCCCCAGAGGACGAGGGACGGCAGTTCGCCGTGCTCTATCACGCGCCCGAGGAACTTTCCCTCTCCGACCAGGTGGCCCTGCCCCACCAACTCCTCGATCGTCTCCGGCCTCATACGGCCGGCAAGAGGGGAGGGGGGAGAGGGGGGAGGCGTCTGAGACGCACTATTCCTTTCAAAAAGTTCCATAAAGGGATAGTACTACAACCCCTCCGGAAATCGCAATACAAACCGGAAGTAGCCGCATAGGTGAGGGGAGGGGGTGGGGGCCGCCGCTGACCGTCGCTCGCAATGACTAACGAGTTGGGTTTTTCAACAGCCCCATTGTTTGCCCCTCTCTACCCACCCTGCTCCACAGTCACCTTGACTGCCCGGAGGCCCGCTGTTATACTTCCCACCATGAAAGTGGAGCTCGTAAAAGGTTTCGACCCGTTCCGTATTATAAAGGCCGCCCTTAAGAACGGCGGGCGCTACGCGGACCTCTATCTGGAGGAGACCCGCAATAACTCCATCGTCCTGGAGGAGGATAAGATAGAGAAGGTCGTAAGCGGCAGGGACAGGGGCTGCGGCATACGGGTCATATCCGACCGGCTAAAGACCTTTTACGCCTACACGAACGACCTGACCGAAAAGGGACTCCTTGATCTCGCCGGTGTGGTGGCCGGGGCGGTCAAAGAGGGCGGGACCGCAGGCGATATATCCCTCGTAAAAAAAGAGATCGCGCCGGGCTTCGAAATAAAAGTTCCGCCCGGCGGCGTGGGGCTCGAAGAGAAGATAGCGCTCGTCAATAAGGGCAACTCCGTCGCCCGAGATTTCGACAAGAGGGTCAGGCAGGTAAAGGTCGTCTACGGAGACGGTTTTAGGAGCTCGGCCACCATAAACTCGCTCGGCCAGTGGGTCGAGGAGGAGAGGACGTCGATACTCTATCTCTGTCAGGTGGTCTCAGGCGATGGGGGGGTAATCCAGACCGGCTACGAGCCCATAGGCGGAGTGATGGGCTTTGAGATATTCGACGAGAACCCGCCCGAGCTAATAGCCGAGACCGCCGCCCGGAGGGCCGTCATGATGCTCGGGGCCGAGAGGGCCCCGGCCGGAAGGATGCCGGTGGTGCTATCGAGCGAGGCCGGGGGGACCATGATACACGAGGCCGTCGGGCACGGCCTCGAGGCCGACCTCGCCCAGGAGGGGCTTTCCGTCTATTCCGGGAAGATCGGCCAGGAGGTGGCCTCGCCGCTCATAACCGTCATAGACGACGGCACCATGCCAAATAAGCGCGGTTCTTCTTTTTTCGACGACGAGGGCTCGCCAACGCAGAGGACGGTGCTCGTGGAAAACGGAGTCCTGAAACGCTATATGAGCGACAGGCTTAACGCAATGAAGGCCGAGGAGGGGGGGGAGGGGGGGGAGGCC
>JAZGJJ010000219.1 GCA_036482575.1 Thermodesulfobacteriota bacterium | reverse complement strand
GCAACTATATGCGCCTTCATGTCCACAGGGCCCTTATAACACCAAACGCTCAAATCTTCAACAAAAACAGCCCGTTCCGTTGGAAAGCGTCCCTACTCTATGCTTTTCCCCAGCCTCTCGCTCCTGAGCCACCGGTCCTCGCCGTTCCACGACCAGTAGATAGTGAAGGCCCTGCCCTTTATGTCCGCTATGGGCACGGGTCCCCAGAAGCGACTGTCGTAGCTCCGCTCCCTGTTATCTCCCATTACGAACACGTGTCCCTCGGGCACGGCATAGGGGCCGAAGTTGTAGGACTTATTCGAGTCGCCGAAGGTCGCGCCCTTATGCACGCCGTAGGGGTCTTCCCACGGGTTGCCGTTCACGAGTATCTGTCTGTCTATGACCTCGACCGTATCGCCCGGCAGGCCCACCACCCTCTTGATGTAGTCCTTGCTCCGCGCCTCCTTGACGCCGCTGGCCGGGAGGAACTCCACCCCGCCCGGCTTCCTGACCGCCGCCCTGTCACCCGGCCAGCGGAAAACTATGACGTCGCCGTGCTCTATATCGCCCCACGTCCGCTTCAACTGCGTCTCGAAGAACGGTATCCACACGCCGAAAAACTTTATCATGGCCGGCCGGGGCACCTGCACGCCGTAGGAGAACTTCGAGACCAGTATATGGTCGCCGATGAGGAGCGTATCCTCCATAGAGCTCGACGGGATCTTGAAGGCCTGCACCACGAAAGTACGTATGATGAGCGCCAGCACGATCGCTATGGTTATCGCCTCGAAGGTCTCCCTTAAGACCATCCCGGCCCTGGCGGTCCCCCTCCGGGTATTTTTCTTACCCTTATCTTCCATATTCTACGGTTATCCCTCCATTACGCCCGGCTCAGCCGACCTTAAGGACGGCGAGGAAGGCCTCCTGCGGCAACTCCACCTTGCCCACCTGCTTCATCCTCTTCTTGCCCTCTTTCTGTTTTTCGAGAAGTTTTCTCTTCCTGGTTATGTCCCCGCCGTAGCACTTGGCGGTGACGTTCTTCCTGAGCGCCCTGATACTCTCCCTGGCGACGACCTTCGTTCCTATGGCGGCCTGGATCACCACCTCGAACATCTGGCGCGGGATTATTTCCTTCATCTTCACCGCCACCTCCCTGCCCCTCACGGCGGCCTTCTCTTTCGGCGCTATGAGGCTCAAGGCGTCCACGGGGTCGCCGTTTATGAGGATGTCGAGCCTTACGAGTTTGGCCTCCATGTAGCCCGCGTAGTCGTAGTCCATCGAGGCGTAGCCCCTGGTAAGGGTCTTGAGCCTGTCGTAAAAGTCCGTGACCACCTCGTTAAGCGGAAGGTCGTAGACGAGCATGGCCCTTGCGGGACCGTGGTAGTTAATCTCCTTCTGTATGCCTCTGCGCTCCTCGCAGAGCCCCAGGACCGGTCCGAGGTACTCGGTCGGGAGGTGTATGGTGGCCCGGATGTGCGGCTCCTCTATCTTTTCGATATACTGAGGGGACGGGAGCTTCGTCGGGTTCTCGACCTCGACGACCTCTCCGGCGGTGGTCGTCACCCTGTATATGACCGTCGGCGCGGTGGTTATGAGCTCTAGCCCGTACTCCCTCTCTAACCGCTCCTGGATTATCTCCATGTGGAAGAGCCCGAGGAAGCCGCAGCGGAAGCCGAAGCCGAGCGCCATGGAAGTCTCGGGTTCATAGGTGAATGAGGAATCGTTAAGGCGGAGCTTAACCATGGCCTCCTTCAGGTTCTCGTACCGGACGGAGTCCACCGGGTAGAGGCCGCTGAAGACCATGGGCTTTACCGCCTTATAGCCGGAAAGGGGCTCTACGGCGGGGTTCTCCGCGTCGGTTATGGTATCGCCGACGCTCGTATCCCTGACCTCTTTTATGGCGGCGGTAAAGAAACCCACCTCGCCCACGCCGAGTTCGTCGGCCTTCCTGGGATTCGGTGCGAAGACACCCACACTCTCCACCACAAAACTCTTGCCCGTGGCCATGAACCTTATCTTCATGCCCTTTTTTATCACCCCGTCATGGACCCTTACCTGCACCACCACCCCCTGATAGGAGTCGTACCACGAGTCGAAGACAAGGGCCTTAAGAGGACTATTCCTCTCGCCTTTCGGGGGCGGTACGCGCTTCACTATCGCCTCAAGGACCTCCTTTATGCCTATCCCCTCCTTGGCGCTCGTAAGCACGGCCTCGCTCGCGTCAATGCCGAGGATATCCTCTATCTCGCCCCTGACCCTTTCGGGGTCGGCCTGCGGGAGGTCGATCTTATTCAGGACCGGGACTATATCGAGCCCCACGTCGACGGCCGTATAGAGGTGGGCGAGGGTCTGGGCTTCAACCCCCTGCGAGGCGTCCACCACGAGTATGGCGCCCTCGCACGCCGAGAGGCTCCGGCTGACCTCGTAGCTAAAATCCACGTGGCCGGGGGTGTCTATGAGGTTCAGGGTGTAGTCCTTCCCGTCATCGGCCTTATAGTGGAGCCTCGCGGTCTGGGCCTTGATGGTCACGCCGCGCTCTTTTTCGAGCTCCATCTTGTCCATGAACTGGTCCACCTTCTCCCGGTCGCTTATGGCGCCTGTCTTCTCCAGGAGCCTGTCCGAGAGGGTGGACTTGCCGTGGTCTATATGGGCTATTATGGAAAAGTTCCGTATGTTTTCGCTGTCCGTCACGCACCTATCCCCTTAAAAAACTTAATGAAGTAGTATATTATAGATGCTCCCGGTTTGTCAAAAGGAAAACACCGTGACGGCGTCCTATTTTCGTGACGAGCGGCGGCAACACCGTCGATTGCAGACTGGAGATTGCAGATTGCGGATTATCTGGTTTTGGGCTGTTATTCCCTTATTCCGCAATCCTAACTCCGCAACCCGAAATCGAAATCACCGTGCGTTATTGCCTTGTCAAAGCGGACATGCCTGTCATATACTGTATTATTGACTCCGGCATAAGTAATGCAATATTCCCGTAGCATGTCATTCTCCGGCTTGACCGGAGAATCCAGGGTTTCCTGTGAAAACAGGAACCCAGTCTCTTTATTTTTGTTCCCCGCTCCCTGCTTTCGCAGGGACAAGTTTCGCGGGGACGGCGTCTGGATTCCCGCTTCCGCGGGAATGACGACATTTACTGCATTGCTTTTACAGAGGTCTATGACGGATGGAGAGGTGTATAAATCACATGAAGAAAACGAAAAAAATACCTGAGTTCAAGAACGAGGACGAAGAGAGGAAGTTCCGGGCAACCCGCGACTCGACCGAATACGTGGACTGGAAGAAGGCGAAGAGGGTGGTGCTCCCGAAGCTAAAACCATCGGTCAAGAGGAGTTGAAGTAGGGTTAACCGTTTCGGCGTGGGGCAAGCACTGTACCTGATACGGGGTAGGCAACTTTTCTCATCTGTAATCTCCCTCTCCCCCAGTGGGGGTGAGGGGGTCAATACGAGCCCTGAGAAAATGTTCTGGACGGGCTCCGTGAAGCAACCGCTGTGAGTTCACGGCTCGCCAAGGCCTGTACCGCGCAAAATCGGAAAAGGAAAAAAGGTTCTCTGCAAAAATACCCCCCTCACCTCATTCCGTCGGTCCGCTGACCGCTCCCCCGAGGGGAGAGGAGGTAAAACTTCGGGAAAGTTACGCTTGTTTCGGCGTGGGGCCTGCCCCATACTCGATACGGGGACACGCCGGAAGATGGACTGAAATATAGACAAATCCAGCCCAACCTAACAGGAGGTACATTGTCTGCTGTAGAATTGACAAATCACATCTGCTATGATAAAAAATTTTTATGTTGCGGGGCTGTCTAAGAAAATTTGTTTACCCTTTATAAAATTGGAGGATGAAAATGAAAAAGATTTTGAATTTCGTGTTTTTGGTTTTTGTGATGCTATGCTTTGCCGGGTGCTCGGACAGCAAAATTTCGGCAGAT